>DSDF01000018.1 GCA_011048835.1 Methanoculleus sp.
AGTACTCCGCAAGCGGGGGTATCTTTGCTAGGGACGCGTTCAGGACCCTGAGGTCTCTCGGCCCGGCATTGCCGTAGCTGATCCTGCCGGCGATGCGCTCCACATCGGCACACCGGTGGAGCAGCGAGCGCGCGCCGTTGCGGATGAGGGGACTGTCTGCGAAGAACGCCACTGCATCGAGCCGGGCATTGATCGCCCTGGGATCGATGAGGGGTGAGGTGATCCATGCACGCAGGAGCCTTCCTCCCATTGGCGTCATCGTCTCGTCGAGCACCCGGACCAGCGTGGCATCATCCCCGTTTTTCCTGATATTGTGGCAGATCTCCAGGTTTCTCAGGGTGATGGCGTCGAGCGCCATGGTCTGCGTGGTGATCCGCGTCTGGAGGCGGTTGATATGGGCGAGATCGGTCATCTGCGTCTCTTTTGCGTATGCCAGGCAGGCTCCCGCCGCGGCAATGCCCGCGTGCATCCCCTCGCACCCGAAGCCGTCGAGCGAGGAGACGGAGAACTGTTCGATGAGGAGAGACGTTGCCTTCTCCTCATCGAACGCATCGTGCCTGAACACGGTCACAAGGACGTCCGCATTCTCCATGCGCTGGACGATGTCCGCGGGAAATCCCGGCGGAATGATACATTCTGAAGGCCGGTTGCGCGCGATCTCCGAGTAGACGTCGACTGCGCCGTTGGCGGCACGGCACTGCTCGACAAAAAAATCCCCCGTGGATATATCCAAAAACGCCATGCCGATCGATCCGTCCCGCCGGTCCGGCGTCGCCGCCATGAGATAGGTGCTGTGTGTCGAACCGATCATGCCCGAATCGATCACGGTCCCGGGCGTCACCACCCGCACCACGTCACGCCTGACCACGCCCTTTGCGGTTTTCGAATCCTCGATCTGGTCGCAGATGGCGACGCGGTAGCCCTTCTGGATCAGCCTTGCCACGTAGGTGTCGCCCGCGTGAATGGGGACGCCGGCGAGCGGCATCCGGTCGCCATTCTTATCCCTGCCCCGTGCGGTGAGGGTGATGTCAAGCTCACGTGCCACCAGCTCTGCATCCTCGCCGAAGGTTTCGTAAAAGTCCCCCATCTGGAAAAAGAGAACGCAGTCCGGATATCGTGATTTCATCTCGTAAAACTGTTTCATCGCGGGGGTGGGTCCTGTGCTCATCGCTTCGATAGACGTTGTATCCCGGAGGGCATATATGTTACATCCTTCTCATTTCTCCCCCCAAAATACAAGATGTCCCACGACGTATGCCTCTATGATTGTCAATGGCGGCAACGATCACGGAAAAGATCTTTTCCCGCACCTGCGGAAAGGATGTCCATGCAGGCGATGTTATGATGGTCCCGGTCGACGGGGCGATGATCCATGACATCACCGGCCCCCTCGCCATCCGCGTCTTTCAGCAGATGGGGGGGAAGCAGGTTTTCGATCCGGAACGGGTGATCATGCTCTTTGACCACCAGGTTCCGGCCGATTCGATACCCGCAGCAGAGAACCAGGCGTATATGCGGCAGTTCGCCCGCGAGCAGGGGATCCACAACTACGACATTCACGAGGGCGTCTGCCACCAGGTGGTGATGGAGAAAGGAAGGGCGGGGCCCGGCGAGATCGTCGTGGGCACGGACTCCCATACCTGCACCTACGGGGCGGCGGGGGCCTTCGCAACCGGCATCGGGTCCACCGACATGGGATTTGTGCTGCGGTTCGGTGCGCTCTATTTCAGGGTCCCCGAGACCATCCGCATCGAGGTGAACGGGGAGTTCGCTCCTTTCGTAGGAGCAAAAGACCTTATCCTTGCCATCACGGGGGATATCGGGGCCGACGGCGCCACCTATAAGGCGCTGGAATTCGGGGGGGAGACGATCGCCGCCATGTCGATGGCAGGGAGGATGACCTGCTGCAACATGGCCATTGAAATGGGCGCGAAAGCGGGCCTCGTCCCGCCCGATGCGCGTACATGGAAGTACATGGAAGAGAGCCGAGCCGTTTCCCCCTTCCGTTTGCTGAGCGATGCCGACGCCGAATTCTGCGAGGTGCGGGAGTACGATGCCGCCGATCTGGTGCCGAAAGTGGCGGTGCCCCATAATGTCGACCATGTGGTGGATGTCACGGAGGTCGCCGGTACGCGCGTCGACCAGGTATTCATCGGGTCCTGTACGAACGGGCGTTACGAGGATTTTTTTGCGGCGGCGGAGGTCCTCGGCGACCGCTCGTTCTCTCCCGATGTGCGCGTGATCATGATTCCCGCGTCCCGCGAGGAGTACCTGAAGGTGTTGCGCGCCGGGCTGATCGAGCGTTTCGTGGAAGCGGGAGCGCTTGTGGAGGCTCCCTGCTGCGGCCCCTGCATGGGCGGGTCGTTCGGGCTGCTGGCGCCGGGCGAGGTCTCGCTATCCACCTCGAATCGGAATTTCCGGGGCAGGCAGGGAAGCACCGGAGCGGAGGTCTACCTCTCCTCGCCGGCAACGGCGGCGGCGAGTGCGATCGCAGGAGAGATCTGCGATCCGAGGGAGGTGGGCTGATGCGGGTGTGGAAGTTCGGCGACGACATCGACACCGATGCCATCATCCCGGGCCGGTTCCTGACCATCTACGATCCCGGGGAGCTGGCCCGCCATGTGTTCGAGGGGACGCGGGATGATTTTGCCGCGCAGGCGGCGCCGGGCGACGTGATCGTCGCCGGCAGGAATTTCGGGTGCGGGTCGTCCCGCGAGCACGCCCCCCTCGCCCTGAAGGGTGCGGGCATCGAGATGGTGATCGCGCGATCGTTTGCACGCATTTTTTACCGGAATGCCATCAATACGGGCCTGCTCCCCCTGATCTGCGAGGAGGCGGATACCATCGAGGAAGGAAGCGAGGTGCGGATCGACCTCGAGGAGGGCGTGATCGAGGCGGCGGGACGGCGCTGTTCCATCGAGCCGGTGCCCGGATTCTTCCGCGAGATCGCCGATGCGGGCGGGCTGGTCGCATGGGCGCGCACACTGGAGGAGGTGGAGCTGTGCACCGGGTCGCGGTCATAGGCGGTGACGGGATCGGCCCGGAGATCATCGCGGCCGGTACGCGCGTCCTCGATGCCGCCGGCGAGAGGTTCGGGTTCAATATCGAGTGGCAGGCCTTCGACATCGGCGCCGAGCGCTACCTGGAGTCGGGCGTGCTGCTCACCGAAGACGACCTCGCAGACCTGGCCCGTTATCCGGCGATCTACTTCGGCGCCATCGGTGACAACCGTGTGAAACCGGGGGTTCTCGAAAAGGGGATCCTCCTGGCGATGCGCTTCGCCTTTGACCAGTACATCAACCTGCGCCCCATCCGCCTGCTGCGCGGGGTGCAGACCCCGCTCGCGCAGAAAGGCCCCGGGGACATCGACTTCGTGGTCGTACGGGAAAATACCGAGGATTTCTACGTCGGGATCGGTTCCCGACTGCAGGGAAAGGAACGAAGAGAGCTCGAGGTGATCCGCAACCTCTACTCGGTCCGCTTCGGTCTGGATGTGGAGAGCGACGCCGACGAGATCGCCTACCAGATCGGGGTGGTGTCCCGGGAGGGATCCGAGCGAGCCATCCGCTACGCCTTCGAGTGTGCGGCGCGCCGTCGCAAAAAGGTGACGTCGGTGGACAAGGCAAACGTCCTCACCGACGTCTATGGTCTCTGGCGGGACGTATTCTCCGGCGTCGCCGCCGACTATCCGGACGTGGAGCATGAGTTCAATTTCGTCGACGCGGTAACGATGTGGTTTGTGAAAAACCCTGAATGGTTTGACGTCGTGGTCACCCCCAACATGTTCGGCGACATCATCACCGACCTGGGTGCGATGATCCAGGGGGGGCTCGGCCTCGCCCCGGGCGGGAACATCAACCCGAACGGGACGTCCATGTTCGAGCCTATCCACGGATCGGCCCCCAAGTACCGCGGGCTGGGGGTGGCCAACCCGGTGGCAACGATATGGGCGGGATCACTGCTCCTCGATCACCTTGGCGAGCAGGAGGCCGCCGCTGCCGTGCTCTCGGCGATCGAGAGAAGCATCGCAGACGGGGTTGTCACGAAGGATATGGGAGGGTCGGCCGGGACCATGGCCGTGGCAGAACACATCGCCGCCACGATCCTCTCCTCCTGATTCTTTTTTATCGTGTTTGTTACCGGGTTCCGGAGGATCTCCGGGTTATTTCATAATGTATATGTAGTCCTGGACGGCAGAGCATTGTATAGCCGCACGAGGAGTGCATCCGCATGTCCTGTTGGGTATCCGTCCTCTGCCCGGGACATGGTGTGCCATTAAACCTGCCGTTCTTTTCGGCCTGAGGCTGGATACGTGAAGATCTACCAGATAACCGGCGTGATCATACTGGCGACACTGCTTGGTCTCCTGATTATTCTGTATGCGGCGTCGACAAGTATTCTGCTTGGCGGCTTCGCCCGGATAGAAGAGGAGATCGCCGTGCAGGACTGCGATCGCATGGTGTGCGCCCTGGTAGACGACATCACCATGCTCGATGCAGTGGTCTATGAGTGGGCTTCCCGGGACGAGACGCGTGCATACGTGAGTGGGTATTCCTCTATGGGAGGGTTTTCCCACCTCAATGATCGGATCCTCGAGCGACTGGGCATCAATGTCGTCCTCGTCGTGAGTGGCGGCGGCCGGATTCTCGACAGCAGGGGCTATGACTTCGGGGAGGGGGCGTCCATCGAGGTGCCCGAAAGCCTGAAGGGGCATATCGGCCCCGGGCTCCCCCTCAGCACCCATGAAGGTCCGGATTCTACGCTCACGGGGATTGTCATGCTCCCACAAGGACCCATGCTGGTGGCATCCCGCCCTGTGCTGGCCCCCGTTTCCGACGAAGTGGCTGGATCATTTGTCATGGGGCGTTTTTTTGATGATGCGGAAGTCACCCGTATCTCCACCATGGTCTCCCTGCCCGTCGAGCTCATCACCACCGAGGTTGTGCTCGCGCACCCCGAATACGACACGATCTTCCGGCAGAGCGATCTCACTTCCCGGCCATTTATCGGCAGGAATGAAGACGACCTCGTTGCAGTCGACGCCCCGGTGAAGATCCAACCGCTCGGTGAGAAGCACCTTGCAGGCTATAGTCTGGTCAAGGATATTTATGGATCGCCGGCGCTGATGATGAGGACAACCCTTCCCCGGGATATCTATACGCAGGGAAAGGTGAGTACTTTCTATTTCCTTGTGTTTCTCCTTGGCGGAGGGTTGATCATCATGGTGCTGATCATCCTGACGCTGGAACGATCGGTCCTCTCGCGCCTCTCATTCCTCAGTGCGCGCGTCCATGCGATCGGCTCGCGCAAGGATTTCTCCGACCGCCTCTCGGTCGATGGGGATGACGAAGTATCCACACTCGCATCGGCTATCAACGGCATGCTCGCCGAGCTTGAATCCACCCAGCTCGCCCTTCACGATCGCCTGTACGCCACCGAGGAACGGTACCGGGTCTTTTTCAATACAGGCACGGATGCCCTGCTCGTACATGGTATCCGGCGCGACGGAACGCCGGGCACCTTTATCGAGGCGAACGAGGCGGCCTGCGGCCAGCTGGGATATTTTCGCCACGAAATGCTGAGAATCACCCCCTTCGAACTCCTCGCCGCCGGCGAAGAAGAGAAATACCCGCGGATCATGCGGGATCTGCTCGACCACGAGCATAGCCTCTACGAGACCGTCTATACGAGCTATGACGGGGCGCTCATTCCAATGGAGGTCAATGCACATCTCTTTGAGCATATGGGGGACGCGGCGGTCCTCCTGGTTGCCCGGAATATCAGCGAGCGCAGGGAGACGGAACGACTCAAATTTGAGGCGTTCAAACAGATCGAGAAGAACATGGAGCAGTTTGCCATTCTCAACGACCATCTCCGGAACCCCCTTCAGGTGATCGTGGGTCTCACCCTGCTGCATCTGGAAGATGAGCAAATGGCGGAGAACATTCTTGAACAGGCCGGGATCATTAACAATATCGTCCACCAGCTCGACCGGGGGTGGATCGAATCGGAAAAGATCCGCGACTGGCTGAGAAAGTATTATGAATTCGATTGAACGCTCCCAGATATCATCTATTTCTTCTTTTTTTGTCCACGCAGGCATTGAGCACGGATTCCATGATCCCGAGGGCGCCCTCCGTTCCCGCGAAGGGGCGGTGGGCGAGGATGATCCGGCCCCGCATGGGCAGCGTGAGCGGGACGAACGCCGCACCTCCCGCAACCGTTTCCTCATAGGCCGATCCGATGACCAGATCCGGGGCGTGGCGCGCGATCAGGTCGGCGATATGGTCGAGATCCCGGGTCTCTTCCACCGGGAACGCCGACGGACCGGGCCGGTTCCGCGACCCGATCACCGCGATCTCGGCATCGAGGTAATCGCGCAGCATGGTCGCCACCGCGTCGGCCTGGCCGAACCCTGAAAAAATTGCGGCTGCGGGCGGGTCGAAACGGCGGAGGTGACGGTCGCAGGCATGGACGATCCGCTCCTCGGCTTCGTCGATCGCCTCCATGACGGGACCGACATCCGCGTCACCGCAGAGCGCGGCGATCCTTGAAAAACAGAATTTGAGGGGGTTGATACCCACGAGCGACCCCGCCTCCGTTCCCACCCCAGAGCGGAAATCAGGGTTTGCCGCAACCGAGACCGGCGCTGCGCGGTATGCCGCTCCGAGCGTATCCGCACAAAACCGCGTTGCGGGGGGAATACCCGCCATGGCGAGGAGGCGCTCCGCCTCCGTCCTGTTGCCGTAGTAGAAGGGATCGGCGGAGAACAGCCCGTCGATATTGACGCCCTGCCGCTGCTCGTCGACTTTCGGTGCAAGGGTGTCGATGGCGTTCTTCCAGCCGTCCTCAAGGTGCCCCAAAAAGCCGGGGGCGTCGACGATCATCACGTCGTACTCCTCCAGAAACTGGCGCATGTCCTCGCCTATCACCGAGGGAACACAGGTGTTGACGACGGCAACCCTCGAATACATCGCCGCGAGATCCCCCACCACCTCCCGGAGCCGCTGCTCCGCGCCGAAGATCACCTCCTCTTCGACCAGGAAGGTGGAGTGGACAGGAACGGGGACGAGCGTCTCGGTGTAGTAGTAGCAGCCGGACGAGCCGTGTACGATCACGCCGAGGTCGGCAAATCCTGCAAGGCATGCCACCGCTCCGGTCATGGCGCAGGGCCAGAGGGGGTTGATGCAGCCCGCATTATGCATGGAGAAACCGCCTCCACTGGTGCAGCATCCGCCGTATCCCCGTCGTTCCCACCGGCGCCCCGAAGGGGACCGGGATTTCCGTTCCTTCCGGATCAATGCGCAGGCCGACTGCTTCGGCAACCTCCGAGAGAAGGGAGAACTCCGGGCACTGGAACCCGAACGGGGAGAGGCTGATCGCCTCGCCTTCGAGATCCGCAAACTCGGCAGCGAGTTCATCCTGCAGGCTTTCCTCTGCGGCGATTGCCTCGTCCGCCGCACTGCCGCAGGCCTCCCCGACCGCCCGGAGAAACTCCCGCGTTCCCTGCAGCCCGACGGGAAAGCCGGAGAGATAGGGCTGGCCGAACGCCTCGAAAAAATGCCTCCCGATCGGTTCGAGCGCAGGTTCGCGCAGGATATTGAGGCATCCCTCGGAAAAAAGGGAGATATCATCCACCGTTTCGTTGCGCACGAACCGCACATTGACGTCCAGATCCAGCATTCCCAGCAGTCTCGCAACTTCTTCGAAGTTTTCTTCCACCTCGAACTCCAGGTTCTTCTCGCCGACGATATTGATGCCCCCGTCCTGCGTCTTTGCCGGGGGTACCAGGCCGGCAACCCGTTTCAGGGCATTGACAAACCCCTCGTTGAAAGACCCCCCCAGAAATCCCGAACTGTGGAGGTGGATTACCGGAACCCCCCAGTCGCGGCTACAGACCGCATCCGTATCATCGCCGATGGTCTCGGTGATGCAGGTACTGATCACGCATACCGCCCGGGGTTCGCGCTCCAGCGCCCGCTCGATAGTCCGCTCCAGTGCGTCCTCCCCCCCGAAAATGATATCGCGTTCGCCAAGCCCGGTGGAGAAGACCGGGGGGAGGAAAAGCCGGTCATGCTGGAGGAGTGTTGCGTGCAGGAGCGAGAGGTTGTGGTGGGCGCACCCGGCGGGACCGTGCACCACCGTCAGCGCATCGGGGATGAACGCGCTGACAGCGAGCGCGCCGGTGATGGTGCAGCCTTCGTATCTAGACAAATTCAAGTGCGAGGGATTCAAGTTCATCCATCTCAAGTGGTGTGGGGATGGTCAGGCCGGTGTTCTCGAGCACGCCCGCGGCAAGGGCGCGATACACGCCTGCCTGCGCGGAGTCCGGCGCGTACTCGATGACCGTCTGGCGATTGATCTCTGCCACCTGCACGATCCGGTCCCGGGGGACGTAGGCTATCATGCGGGAGTTGATCCTGCGGGCGAACTCTTCCACGAGGGCCTGTTCCTCGGCAATGTTTGCCGAATTGCAGATCACGCCGCCGAGGGCGCACTTGCTCCGCACTCTCCGGGAGAGGCGCGCGATTGCCTTGCAGATGTTGTTGGCTGCATAGAGCGACATGAGTTCTCCCGACGTGACCAGGTAGATCTCCTGCGCGTAGCCCTCCCGCATGGGCATGGCAAATCCGCCGCAGACCACGTCGCCGAGCACGTCATAGACGATCACGTCGCCGCGGAGGGCATCGAGCCGCTCGAGCAGCTGGAAGGTGGCGATGATCCCCCGCCCGGCGCACCCGACCCCCGGTTCAGGGCCGCCCGCCTCCACGCAGCGAATGCCGCGGTAGCCCTCGAACACCACCTGCTCGGCAGATATGCTTTCATCCCCTTTCTCCCTGACCAGGTCGAGCACGGTCGGTATCCACGTCCCGTGCATGAGCATCCGCGTGCTGTCATGTTTGGGATCGCAGCCGATCTGCATGATATCAAGGCCCCTATCCGCGAGTGCGGCGGATAGGTTTGCCGATGTGGTTGACTTGCCTATGCCACCCTTCCCGTAGAGGGCAATCTGCTTCATTGCATTACAGGTACGATGTGCATCAATATTATCTCATTGATGTCAACGCAATTTTTGTGGTGTTCGGGGGTGGTCCCAAAAAAATGCACCGCAGTGGTAATCATCGCCGTACCGTTCGGCAATCAGTGCGATCACCGGGATGACCCCGAGCCGGCCAACCCTCATGGTGATGATGGAACAAAGTTGCACCGGATCTGCCATGCCCGGGGAGGTGTCTGCGGTGGTGATCCCCCCAGTGCATATCCCCGACACGATTGCAAAGAGGATCGTACCTGTACCAAACACCTGCTGCTGCACATGCAGGACGGCATTCTTTGGACATGGGCGAGACCGCAAGGGACAGATCGATCCTGCACATCGAGGACGGCTATCATCAGGGTGTATTCTATGGTTCGTAAGGCCGCACCATTCGTCACGGTTCGGGCATATATGTCCAGTATTGGCTCCATTATCCAAAAAGCGGCAATATTTAATTACCTGTCAAAACCACGCAACAGGCCCATAAAGAAGACGATGACCGCCATCACCTCGAGCCTGCCGATCCACATCACCAGGATGAAGGCGATCTTGGTCAACGGCGTCATATCCGGGCTGACATAGCCCGTGGAAATCCCGTTGTTGCACATGGCCGAGACCACTTCCATGATCACGTTGCTCGAGTCGAGGGGGCTGGGATCGAAGTGCATCACCACCACGCTGGTGATGAAGATGGTCAGCAAAAAAAGCATGATGGTGAGCATATTCTTGGAGACTTCGAGTTCGGCAATGTTTTTGGGGATGACCTTTCCTTCGTACTTGAAAGGAACGAGCGCCTTGCCGGAGACAAAGACGCGGCGGAACCACCACTTGAGCCCGCGGTACCCGAGGGCAACACGGGAGAGCTTGATCCCTCCTGCGGTGCTCCCCGACGAGCCCCCTATCAGCATCAGGAGGATCAACGAAAGCACGGTGACGTTGGCCCATGTATGCGGGGAGGTGACCTGGAACCCGGTGCTCGTCACCGCAGCGACGGTCATGAAAATCCCGTGGCGGATTGCCGTGGGAATGTCGAGCTGGTTGATGGTGACGAGGTCGAAGGTGAGCACGCAGAACCCGGCGAAAATGAGGACGAATAGCAGGCGCGCCTGCGCGTCCACGAACAGGCTCGGCCATTTCCTGCGCCATGAGAGGTAGTAGAGCTTGAACGGCAGGGCTCCTGCGATCATGACCGGGACGATGAGCATCTCGAGCAGGGGGTTGTTGTAGTAGGGGATCCCCTCGGCGTGCACGGAGAAGCCTCCCGTGGCGATGGCCACCAGCGCGATATTGAGTGCGTCCCAGAGGGGGATGCCGGAGAGCTTGATGAGCAGGATGGAGCAGAGGGTGAGGATGACATAGATCTTCCACATCTGGAACCCGGTGGCAACCACGCTGGGCATGAAGGCTTCGGTCCTGCCTTCCGAGCGGTAGAGCCTCGATGGGGTGAGCCCCGAACGGGTGGCCATGGCGATGGTGAAAGCGACGATCCCGATCCCCCCCAGCCACTGCATGAGCGATCGCCAGATGAGAAGAGTTTTGGGCATATCGTCGATCGAGGGGCTGAGGGTCATCCCGGTGTCCGTCCACCCCGACATCGCCTCAAACACGCTGTCGAGGTACGGCATGCCCCACCCGAGGGTGAACGGGATGGCTCCTATGAGCGCACAGATCAGCCAGATCAGTGCGACCGCAAAAAGGGCCTGGCTCAGACGGGCTTCTTTTCCGCTGGAGGGAACCATCAGCAGCAGGGTTCCCAGCACGAAGAGCGTGACCGGCACTGTTGCCATGGGAACGAACATCTCCCATTCACCGTAAATGATGGTGATAATGAGAGGGAGGCAGGTGCCAATGCTGATAAACCTGAGGATATTCCCAATATCATCTGCAATGATCGAGAACTGCTCGATCCTATCCATTATTACTCAATACACTGCGCCGCTATTATGGTTTGTTCATTGGCACCTTTCTCGCGGGGATGAGGGGGATCAAAAGGGATCGCAGACAAATGCGGTGGAAGAGATGGTATCGCCGAGTCCTGCTGTTTTTCTGACCGGAACTGAGAGCAATGCCGGAACAATCAGGACCATGCGCTCCCCGTCGTCGTATATCCCCGGCAATACTGGAGGGGGGAGCGACTCTGCGGCATTCCTGAGGATATCGCCAATCCTGGGGAGCAGAATCCTCCGGTCGCCTCCCGCCCGGGCGCACGCGGCGCGCGCTGCCGCCATCAGTGCGTCGCGTGCGCCTGCCGGGTGACTGATGGGGAGGGAATGGACAAGCACCGAAAGGCCGTAGGTATGCAGGTGGAGGCGTTGCACCCCCAGGGAGCGGTGTGCGGTCAGGGCGCCTTCCACGAGGCCCGGGGGGTCGAAGTGGCCGCCACCGGGGGGCGGGGCAGGTTCCCTGCCGAGCGATGTAAGGATAAGCCCAAGTTCCTGTTCATTGCACCCCACACTGTGGGCTTCGGGGAGCACCCGCCGCGTGAGCATCGCCAGCACCTCCTCGTGATCGATGGTGACGCATTCGATGTGACTGCGAAAGGAAGAAAAGGCCCGGTGCATGGCGCGCAGCTGGTTGCGCGCTTCAAGAAATTCCTCCTCCGTGGTGAGATACTGGTAGCCGGAGAAAAATCCCCGTGTGCAGGGGATAACCAGTGACGGGAGCCTTGCAAGGGCATGTGCATCAAACAGTGGTTTTCCCGGATGCGTCTTTGGCGAGGCAATAAAGCGGTTGGCCCTGCGTGCCGCGTCGATGCGTTTCTCGTCCCCCCCATATTCGAATACCAGGTGAGTATGTCGCTCGTCACAGGGAGGAGGGGCTGTCCCGTCGAGGGGCACGACTCCCCTCTTCTGCAGCATTGTGGCGCATTCCCTGCATATCCCCGGGACAAAGCAGCGGACATGGGGCACGCCCATGCCGGCGAGATGGACCGAGGCGATCCCCGCCTGTCCGCCGATCTCGGTCTGCCCGTGTGCGTCGAATGCTGCGACCGCCCTGCGATAGAATGCAGGGTCGTCCACGAACCATTCCTGTGCGGCCCTGCGCTCCATCGACGTCTCCAGCTTCCGGCGCAACAGGTTGCCGCCCTGAAAGGAAAAGGCGCCGGGAGGGAGATCGTCGACCCTGATGATACGGTCGATGTTGGCGTTGAACCCGACGAATACATATTCCGGGAGACGCGCCCGGGCTCTCTCATAGAGGATGCGCCAGGTCTGCTCTTCCCCGGCGTGGAGGGGTGTCTCCCGCTCATTCACCTTCCGCGTCACCCCGCATCGCGATATAGATGCGTTTGTTGATGATCCGCCACGAGAGAATGAGCTGGATGACGTCGGACGCATTGACGTACGAACGCCCGGCGAACATGGAGACGGGGTGCACGCCGGTCTGCTCTTCCACGGTGCGCTCCAGCCGGTGTATCACCCCGTACTGCAGTTCCCCGTCGAAGGTGATTGCCCCCATCCTCCGCCCGTCAAGGTATTGCTCGCGGAATTCGAGGAGAAAATCCCGGTCCGAGAGTGAGCACATGGAGAAGAGATCAAAGGTGAGACTGATATTCTCGATCGTCCGGTCCTGTTTTTCCTGCAGCAGGGTCACCGCATAGATGTTGTCGCTGTCCCCCTTCTCCCGGCCGTACCGGGAAAACGCGATGGAGATGATCGCATCGGCCACCCCGCGCTGGGGCGCGACATACGCCCGGTAATCCGGCTCCCGGACCTCCATCTCCCTGAGAACCTCTTCTTTTGCATACCCCCGCCGTCGCATGTCCCGCGCCAGTTTCCAGGACGCTTTCACCTCATCCGCGGGATCCACGAAAATGGTGAAGTCGAGAAGCCTGCGAAGCGCCGGTGTGGCGAATGTGTGGAGCCCCTCGAGAATGAGGATCTTTGTGGGGGTAAAAGGGACCGGCGGCTCGATGGTGCCGGTGGTGTGGTTGTAGACCGGTTTTTCGATGGTCTTTCCCTGTTTGAGATCGGCGAGGTGTTTGACGAGCAGGTCGAAGTCGTTGGCCTGCGGCGAGAGGGGGGTGATGTTTCGTTCCCGCCGCTGGGTGCGGTCGTAGATATGGTAGTCATCGAGAGAGATGGTCGAGGTCAGCCCTTCACCGAATATTTCGCGGATCACGCGTGTAAACGTGGTCTTGCCCGAGCCGCTGTCGCCGGCGACCCCTATGGCGAAGATCACGGGCGAGGTTGCTATGACATCCTTGAAATTCAATTGCTCCGTCATGGTCTTCGGTAGTGTCATGGCATATGCGGGTGGTTGCCGGGGCGGCTCTGCAGGGTGCAGGGGCCGGATGGGTGCAGGTGCAGCCAGCCGGTTCGCTGCCAGCAGGGCACGGGATTTCCCGGGGAGTGTGCGTGAGTCCCGGGCTATCCTCCCGCCGGTTGTTCCTCGATGGTTTCCGTCGCACGCCGAAGACGGCAAGGCTCCCTCCGCTCGCGCAGCAGCATCATCGCAGCGCTCGCGTTCGGGGCAGTGGAAATTTCGAGGACTCGGTCCCTGATTTTTCTGTGGTTCAGACGATGGTGTAGTCGTGATGTCGTTTAAGAATTTCGTCGGCGAGATGCTCGAGCTGGCGCATATCCTCCTCCATTGCCTGTCCCCTGATGTACACCGGGTCGAGCATGTCGGCCTTGAGGTTGGAAAGCATGTCGGTGATTGCCTGAACGGTCTTGCCCCCCCACCCAAATGAGCCGATGATACCGACACTCCGCGTCTTGGGTTTGAGCATATTGACCAGGAAGGCTGCATACACGATTTTCGGGTGCGGGCCGAACAGGACGGTGGGGGAGGCGATGACCACAGTTGCCGCGTCCACGAGGGCCATGGCGATACTGCCGGTGTCCGCAGAGGCGAGGTTGAAAGGCTTCACCCGCACCCCCCGCTCGATCAGCGCTTCGGTGAGGTATTCGACCATCTGCTGGGTGCTCCCGTGCATCGAGATATACGGGATGAGCACCATGTTCTTGACCTCGTCGCTCACCCAGTGCCGGTAGATGTCAAGGATGCGCCCGGGGTTGTCATGGATCGGCCCGTGGCTGGGGGCGATCAGCGTGGGATTGAGCCCCTCGACCCGGTCGATATAGTTCCCGATCACGTGGCGAAACGGCATCATGATCTCCGCGAAATACCGTTTCGCTGATTGTTCGATGGCATGGTCGTCCTGCACGTAGAGGTCGCTTGTGGCGAGGTGCGAGCCGAAGAGATCGCAGGAGAAGAGGATGCCGTCTTCACGCAGGTAGGTGAGCATGGTGTCGGGCCAGTGCACCCATGGCGCATGCAGGAATTCAAGCGTTCTGTCACCGAGCGAAATGGTGGCCCCGTCCTCCACCACCTGCACCCGCTCCTCCGGGATCAGGAGGAGACTGCAAATCAGTTCCTTCCCCTTTTCGGTGGCGAGCACCGTCGCCATGGGAAAGAGCTCGAGGAGGATGGGGAGTGAGCCGGAGTGGTCCTGCTCGGCATGATTGATGATCACGTAATCAATGCAGCCCACGCCGAGACGGGCGATATTGGTGATGAATTCTTCTTCATACGATGGATCGGCCGTATCGATGAGGGCGGTCTTCTCACCGCCCTGCACCAGGTAGGCGTTGTAGGTCGTGCCGTCGGGGGTAGGGATGAGTTCATCAAACACCTGCCGGTCCCAGTCGATCACCCCGAGGGCATGGACGTGGTCGTTGATCTCTCTCGCCGCCATATCACGCGACCTCCGTAAACTTCGATTTGTCCGCGGCGCAAACCGGGCAGACCCAGGTATCGGGGAGATCCTCAAACGGCGTTCCGGGCTCAATGCCTCCTTCCCCTTTGTCAGGATTATAGATGTGGCCACAGATCTGGCACCGCATCGTTCGGTATGCGCTCATGATCCTTCAATCTCCATCTTTACAAACCGCCTTTTCGACGCACCGCACCGGGGACAGGCCCATGCCTGTGGGAGATCCTCAAACGGCGTTCCCTTGGAGATGCCGGATGAGGCATCGCCGATCCGTGCATCATAGACATATCCGCATTTTTCGCATTTCCAGACTTCCATGCACTCCACCTGTGGGGGTTTTTTCGTTCATTCATGCGTGCATCCCGTGCCGGTCTGGAGAGGGATGCGCTCCCGGCCGTCCTCGAGGTGAGATCACCGATTGCCGCCCCGAGGAGGATGCAGTGCGGAAAAATTGATATTTGTATATTTATGTATTGGGGTGGTTATTCGTCGATTCTATAGGCGTCTCTCTCACGGTTTCGCTGGAGAAAGTAATGGCAGAACTCTTCTGCCTCCCCCGAATCGATGAGATCCTGCTTTTCCCTCATGAGGTCTTCAATCTCCTCATAGAGTTCCAGGATGTCCTCTTTCGCAAGCTCTATCCGTCGTTCGACCTCGTCGATCCTGGTCACGCAGTCGTCAAAATACTGGTCATAATAAAACTTTTTTTTCACGCTTTCACCCGGAGCTCTCCTTTCTGCGTTTGTTCGCAGTGCGTAATGAATGTAGCACCATGCCGGCATGGCCGGGGTGGAATGCCGATCCTGCCGGATTTTCATCGAAGGATGCCCGGATGCCGGGATACCGCTCTCGCCACCGCAGTGTCGTTCACGGATGGGTGGGGAGGCACTGTTCTGTCCCTATCCATCCCCGGTAGTCCATCGCACCGCCCGTCCGCTCGACGGCGAGCGTAGGGGTTGCCTGCCGCATCGGCACCCACCAGGTTCGGGAGAAGTCTGTGACCGCCCGGTATGCGGCGGTCACCTTTTCACCGGGCCGGCGGAATACCTCGGCTTCGGACCAGTGGTCCAGTGTGCGGTTCTGGATCATCTCGATGCAGGAGACGATCACCCCGCCGCCGTTGCAGAGAAAATCGGGAACAATGTGAATGCCGCTCTGGTCGAGCATTTCATCGGTTTCTGTCGTCGTCGGGCCGTTCGCGAGGTCCGCAACGATTCTTGCCCCGACCCGTTCGGCGTTCTCTATGGTGATGACATTCTCAACCGCCGCCGGGTCGGGCCGGTCTATCGCGCCGTTGCCGTCGCTTACGGCCACGACCTCCGCGTCGTAGTGCGCCGCCCCCGGAGATGCTGCCGAATGCCTGACGTTGCCGAATCCCCGGATGACCACCGTTGCGGCGGCGAGGTCCATTCCCATGCCCGCTGCCGCTTCCCTGACGGTTATCAATCCGCCCCGCGCCGTAGCATCGTGGCGCCCTTCCGATCCCCCGAGGCTGACCGGCTTTCCGGTGGCGCCCGTGACATGTGCGTATTCGTCCAGCATCCATGCCATGACGGTCGGGGTGGTGGAGACGTCCGGTGCGGGGATGGTTGCACTCCTGGCCGATAAACCGGCACATCGACTGCATATACGGCCTGCTCAGGCGTTCGCGTTCGGCCTCCGAGAGCTCCTTCGGGTTGCAGATCACCCCGCCATTGCTCCGCCGAGTGGCAGGTCGTGCAGCGCGCATTTCCAGGTCATGATGGCGGCAAGGCCGCTCTGGTATCGATGGTTTCGTCGGGATGGAACCTGATGCCGTCCCTGGTCGGGCCCCGGGCTTGGTGCACTGCACCCTGAATCCCTGGTACGGCCGGATTGAACCGTCGTCCAAGCTCACCGGGATCCACAGGTGCACCTCCCGCATGGGCATCTTCAGGATGCCCTCCACATCAGGGCTCTGGTTCAGCCCGAGAGCGAAGTTGCAGATCTGACGCTTTACGACGCCAAAGAAATCCATCGCCGCTCCCACGCTCCTTCAATGGAATAGTATGGGGGAGGGGGGCATCGACCAACCGGTGGATCTGCAAGGCCTCGTGTCCCTTCCCCGATACAATATGCTATATAGCCACTTCTCCCACCTCTGATGCAACAGTGCCGTCCGTTCCGGCGGCGGTACGGAGCCTTTCATGCACGATGCAACCCCTGAACTTCTTGCGCCGGCAGGGTCGTTCGATGTCCTCCGGACCGCTGTCGCCGCAGGCGCCGATGCGGTCTACCTGAGCGGGAAGAGGTTCGGTGCCCGCCGGTACGCGGTAAATTTCGACGATGAGGAGCTCTGCCGGGCGATCGCCTTCTGCCATCTGCGGGGGGTGCGGGTCTATGTCACACTGAACGTGCTGGTCACGGACGACGAGCTGGCGGAGGTGGCGCGGCGCCTGCTCTGGCTCTACCGCATCGGGGTGGACGCAGTGCTCGTGCAGGATGCAGGGGTTGCCGTCCTCGCCCGCAGTATTGTGCCGGGCCTGCCGGTGCATGCCTCCACCCAGATGACCGTTCTCTCCCGGGAGGGTGCGCTCCGGGCCGCGCAGCTGGGGATGCGACGGGTGGTGCTCGCCCGAGAGCTGCCCCTCGAGGAGATACATGCTATCGCCGCTCACCTCCCCCTCGACCGGATCGGCCTCGAGATATTCGTGCACGGCGCCCTCTGCTACTGCTACTCCGGCCAGTGCCTCTTTTCTTCAATGGTCGGGGGGAGGAGCGGCAACCGCGGCATGTGCGCCCAGCCCTGCCGCAAGCCCTATCGCCTGGTACGGGGCTCGATCGACGCATTCGGCCGCCCCGTCCACCTCCGCACGATCCGGACCCGGGGGCGCTACCTGCTCTCGCCGCGGGATCTTGCGGTCTACCCCCGGCTCGACCGGCTTGCCCGTGCGCCGGTGGAGTCGTTCAAGATCGAGGGGAGGATGCGATCGGAAGCCTACGTGGGAACGGTGGTCGATGTCTACCGGCGTGCACTCGACGCCATCGGGCAGGGCGCATGGACACCTTCCGAAGATGACGAGCTTGCCCTGCTCCTTGCCTTCAACCGCAACTTTACCTGCGGCTACCTGCTCGGCGATCGTGGTGGTGCGCTGATGGGGCCCGACCGCCCTGACCACCGAGGGGTGCGCATCGGCACGGTGACCGGCTATGACGGGCGAACGCACAGGGCGCTTATCAGGGTCAAAGGAAATCTCACCCCGGAGCCTGGCGACGGCATCGTGATCGAGGGGGGGACGGGCGGACGCGAGGTGGGCATGGTTGTGCGCAGGGTGGAGACCGCCGGAGACGAGATCGTGGCAATCCGGGTCCCGAAGGCGGTTGCGGCGGGATCGGCGGTCTCGCTCACCCGGCGCGAGTCCCTCACCCGGCGCGCTCCTTCACCCCGCAACCCCCTTTCTGTCGATCTCTCGTTCTCGCTTCGCGACGGGGTGCCGGTGGTGGGGGCGCGGACTTCCGCGGCAGGAGGAACGGAGGTGGCCGTGTGCGTCGAAGGCTCGCTTCCCATGGAACCGGCCCGGACGCGCCCGATCGCCGCGGGCCGCATCGAGGAGCTGCTCAGGCGAAGCGGAGACTCGCCCCTTGCGGTGCGGGAGGTGGCGATGCATTATTCCGGGGGGCTGTTTGCCCCGATCAGCGAGATTACCGGACTGCGCCGGGCGGCGATGGCGTCGCTGGAGGCCGCGATTGTGGAGACCTGGCAGCCGGGCGACACTGATGTCGCAGGTGCGGAGGAGCGCTGCCGGGTGTGGACCGCACGCCTCGAGGGGCCCGCTGCGCACCCAGCACCACGCCGGGCAGCACCCCTGCTCTCCGCATACGCGGACAGCATCGACGCCCTTTGCGGTGCGGCGGAAGGCGGGTGCAGGCGCATCTACTTCGAACCCACCCTGCAGGCGGACGGGTGCGCTCTCTTCTCCTCGCCCGAAACGTTTCTGGCGACGATCGCCGATGCGGCGGAGCGGTGCGGGGCTGATGGCGCAGAACTCGTGTGGAAATGGCCGCGCATCTGCCGGCGCGCCTTTCTCGACCGCGCGGTTCCGCTGCTCGAGCCTGTCCGCGAGGCGGGGGTTTCCGGGATCATGGTGGAGGAGGCGGGGGCGGCGACGGCGATACGGTTGAGCGGGTGCGCCATCCTCCTCCATGGCTCGGTGGGGCTGAATGTATGGAACCACCTCGCCGCAGGGGGATACCGCGATCTGTTTTCCACCCTCACCCTCTCGCCCGAGCTCGACCGGGCACGCCTCCACGCCCTCGTGTCCCGGGTACGGGCTGCAGGACGGCATCTTGCGCTGGAGTACCTCGTGCAGGGCCCGGCGGAGCTCATGGTGACGGAGGACGCGCTTGTGAGGAGTGCGGCGGGGCGGAACAGCGATGATGACGGGCAGACTGAGCCGGTGTGGTGGGGCGTGCAGGACGAGCGCGGCTACACCTTCCCCGTGCGTGCCGACTGCGAGGGCCGGACGCATATCTTCAATGCGGTGGAAACCTGCCTGGTGGATTCTATGCCGGCGCTGCTCGAAATAGGGTTTGATTCCCTCGCCATCGACGCCCGCGGCAGGACCGCCGCCTATGCCCGCGATATGGCGTCCCTCTATACGGATGCGATCGATGCGGTTCTCAGGGAGGGTGATGGGGCTTCCGGCCGTCTTGCGGCGCTGAAAGCGCGCATCCGGGAGCGGGCGATAGGGGGGATCACCACCGGTCACTTCCTGAGAGGCCCGCTTGATGCTTGAGCTGATCCTGCCGGTTCACCGGACTCGTTTCCCGCGTTTCCTGAGGCTTTCGATCTCCTCTCCCCCAACGACGCGCAGGAGAAATGTGCCGTGGCAGGGTTTGGTGTAGGGAAAGATGATATGCTCCCCCTCGACGCCCACGAGAATGGGGGGCACCCCGATGATGTGGACGTCGAAGATCCTGAACCCGGGGGGCACCTCATAGTATTCGGGGGTGTTTTTTCGGATGTACTCCGCCGCCTCCCGGAACGAGCAGTGGCGGATGAGCACTTCGTAGTTCAGTTTTTCAACGCAACCCATGCGACCACCTCCCTGAGTGTCCGTTTCATGGGGAGGGGATTGTGCCCGCCCCTGATGATGTGCTTTTCGCACCGGATGCCTTCCAGCCCCGACGCCAGTTCCTCCGCGTGCTCCCCGAAGATGAGGGCGATGGTCGCCCCCCCCGAGATCGAGGCGAGGGTCGCGGCGTAGGCAACCCCGGCATCGTTGTGAATGAAGACAAAGCAAAAATCGTAATCCTGCTCCCCTTCGGCAAGTTCTGCGATGCATTCGTCGATGTCCATGTGCGCCCCGAGGTAATGGCCTGCGGGGTCCGCCACCGCGAGGTGGGCGCAGGCCGACGGCGTCCCCGCCACCATTGCATCAATGCCGCAGGCCGCCAATTCGTTGAGCAGAAAGAGCGCCCCGCTCGTCTGCGCGCAGAGCTGCGGGCAGCCGAGCATCACCAGCGCGGTGCGGGGCGTGCCACCCCCACCGCCCTCATGTGCGGATATCATAGCTTTTCGTCCTCTCGGGGTTCTCGCACTGCCCGCACAATGCCCTCGATCCGCTGCGGGTTGGTGTAGATGGTGAACCGGTTCTGCCGTGAAAAGCAGATGAGCGTGATCCCGGTCTGGTCCGCGGTGAGGATTCCGGCGCTGGTGGAGGCGGCCCTGGAGACGATGATGGGGATGCCGGCATTGGCCGACTTCGCCACCATGCCCGCAGGCTGCCTCCCGGTACAGCCGATGAAACAGTTGCCCCGGTCGATTCCCTGCAGTTCGGCATGGCCCACGACCTTATCCACCGTATTGTGCCGCCCGATATCGCAGCTCTTGACCACCAGCCCTTCGTCAGAGAAGAGCACCGAGCAGTGCACCCCGCCGGTCTTCTTCCAGGTCTCCGACTCGATTTCCCGGGTGATCCGGCGGACCTGCTCCGGGCTGATACAGAGGGACGAGTGCACCGGTTTCGGCACCCCGCGGATGCCGCACCCCCCGCCCGACCGGAACTCGCGTTCGATCCCGAGCCTGCTCTCCGCCTCGACCCAGATCTCGTTTCTGTCGACACTCACTCCTTCCACATGTTCGGCGAGCCCCTCGCAGATGACGAACCCCGCGCCGAGTTCCTCCCGCTGGTCGGGACTGGCGATCTGTTCGGCGAGGAGCTGGTCGTTCAGGTAGATCAGGTACCGCTCCTCGCGGATCACCGGTTCGGTGATCCGCACAACCTCATCTCCGTCGACCCGGATCGCCGGGAGCATATCCATGACCATGCACACCCTCCTCCTTCTCTGGTGATATGGTCTCCTGAGGGTCATAAATGACGCGGGCCCGCACCGGCCCGGTGAACCGTGTGTGATATTAATGAGAGGGCGGGGGTAATAGATCACCAATGTACGCCAGACGACTTGACCATCTTCCACCCTATCTTTTCGCACGCATCGATGAACTGAAGGCGGAGAAGCAGCGCCAGGGAGTCGACGTCATCGATTTCGGGGTGGGGGACCCCGACCTGCCCACGCCCGCCCATATCGTGGAGTCCCTCTGTGAAGCGGCGCGGGACCCCGCCACGCACCACTACCCGAACTACGCGGGGATGCTCCCCTACCGGCAGGCGGTTGCCGACTGGTACGCATCCCGGTTCGGCGTCTCCCTCGACCCGGTCTCCGAGGTGCTCGCCCTCATCGGGTCCAAGGAGGGCATCGCCCATATTCCCGAGGCGTTTGTCAACCCCGGCGACTACGTGCTCGCCACCGATCCCGGCTACCCGGTCTACAAGACATCCACGCTCTTTGCCGAAGGCAACGTGCACGAGATGCCGCTCCGTGAGGAGCATGATTTCCTGCCGGTGTTTGACGAGATCCCCGCGGCGGTTCTCGAACGGGCGAGATTGATGTTTCTGGGCTACCCCAACAACCCCACCGGGGCGGTGGCTTCCCGGTCGTTCTTCGAGGAGGTGGTCGGGTTCGCGCGGGAGCACGAGATCATCGTCGTCCACGACAACGCCTACTCGGAGATCGCCTTCGACGGCTACCGCCCCCTCTCGTTTCTGGAGGTGGACGGGGCGAGGGAGGTGGGCATCGAGATGCACTCCCTCTCGAAGACCTACAACATGACCGGGTGGCGCATCGGGATGGCATGCGGAAACGAAAGCGTTATTGCCGGATTGGGACGGGTCAAGACCAATGTGGACTCCGGCGCCTTTGATGCCATCCAGCGTGCGGCCATCACGGCCCTTTCGGGCCCGCAGGACTGCGTCGAGGAATCGTGCCGGGTCTACCGGGAGCGGCGCGATGTCCTCGTCGCGGGCCTGCGCGATCTCGGGTTCGAGGCGACCGCGCCGAAGGCCACCTTCTACGTCTGGTTCAAAGTGGACGACAGCATGGCATTTGCAACAACGATGCTCAATGACGCGGGCATTGTCGTCACCCCCGGAATCGGGTTCGGGGCGAACGGCGAAGGCTATGTCCGGTTCGCCATCACCCGCTCGGTGGCGCGGATCAAAGAGGCGATCGAGCGCATGAGGGGGCTATTTTCGTGAATCTCCCCTCTCATATGCAGGTCCGGGACGGGCACCTGTACATCGGGGCGCATGACTGCACGAGCCTGGCGGCCGAGTTCGGCACCCCCCTGTATGTCACCGACGAGGGACGGATTCAGGAGAATTTCCGCCGGGTCCGCGCCGCGCTCGCCCGGTACTCGTCTGCGTTCCGCATCCTCTACGCAGCAAAGGCCAACGGCAACCTCTCCGTGCTGCAGACGCTGGCGCGGGAGGGTGCAGGTGCCGACGTCTTCTCCGCGGGAGAAGTCCAGCTGGCCCTTCTCGCGGGCATGCGGCCCGAATATCTTCTTTTCAACGGCAGCTCCAAAAGCCGCGCCGATCTCGCGCTCGCCGTGGAGAGGGGCATCCGCGTCTCGGTCGACTCCTTCGACGAACTGCGGCAGCTGGATGCGGTCGCGGGGGACGCGGGACGCGAGGTGGAGATCTCCTTCCGCGTGAACCCGGCTCTCGAGGTGCCCACGCACCCCAAGATCGCCACCGGGCTCGCCACCACCAAGTTCGGCATCCCTGCAGGGCAGATCCTCGATGCCTACCGGGAAGCGCTCAGCTGCGCGTATGTGCGCCCCGTGGGCCTGCACTGCCATATCGGGTCGCAGATCCTTGATGTGGAGCCCTTCGCCCGCGCTGCGGAGGTGATGGTGCGGGTGGCCGGCGCTGTTACCGATATCGGGGTGGACCTTTCGTTTCTTGATATCGGCGGAGGGCTTGGCATCCCTTACCGGCGGGACGCGGATAGTGCGCCGGGGTTCGAGGAGTATGCCGATGCGGTCATGCCGGTGGTCCTGGAGGGACTGGCGGAGCTGGGCATTTCGCCCGAGCTGTGGGTCGAGCCGGGGCGCTCCCTTGTCGCAGACTCCACAGTGCTGCTCACCGGCGTCAACTCGGTCAAATCGGCGCATAAGAGGTTCGTCAACGTGGACGCGGGGTTCAACCTCCTGCTCCGCCCGGCGATGTACGATTCCTACCACGAAGTGGTCGTGGCGAACAGGGCCGACGCCCCGCCGGTGCAGGAGTACACAATCGCCGGCCCCATCTGCGAAACCGGCGATATCCTCGCGACAGACCGCATGCTCCCCGCCGTGGAGGAGGGGGACGTGATCGCCATGCTCGATGCCGGTGCCTACGGGTTTTCCATGTCCTCCCAGTACAACAGCAGGCCTCGCTGTCCTGAAGTCATGGTCAGCGGTGAGAGAAAGGCGCTGATGCGCCGCGGGGAGACGGTCGACGACCTTCTCGCCACCATGGAACCCCTCCCATGGCACCAGGGAGCACCGTGAGGTACCCGTTCGTATGCGGATGCACTACGCCCTTGTGGACGATCTGCTCTCCCCCGAAGAGTTCGAGCGGCGGGTGGCAGAGACCATCGCAAAGGCCGGCGACCTGATCGACGAGCATACGGCAGCCGTTATGGTGGTCCGGGAGGCGGGCCGCCAGCACGTGAAGATCCGGGACGTTCCGGCACGCGCCACCCTGACCTGTTTTTTCGGCAAAATCCTGGGCATTGAGGGGCCGAAACACTTTGAACGCAGGGGTGGAGATTGCGGGCAGGTGTCTTCGCTCATGGTGGGCGATGATTCCGGCGAGATCCGGGCAGTTCTCTGGGACGATGCCGCAACTGCAGTGACCGAGCTCGAGGTCGGGGAGGTGCTCGAGATTTTCGGTCGTCCCAAACAGTCCGGCGCCGCCGAGGTGCACGTGCTTGATATGCGCAGGACGCCCTGCGACATCGCCACACGTGAAGAGGGCGCACGGGTGCGGGCGTCCGGCGAGGTCGCCGCCGAGACGCTGGAGGTCAGGGTCGTGCATATCGAAAAACCACGACGTTTCGTGCGCAGGGACGGAACCGAGGGAGAACTGGTCGAAGCGGTGGTGGGAAACGAGGAGGGGACGGCGCGGCTTGTCTGCTGGTACCCGCCGCTGCTCGACGGAGTAATCCCGAAAAGCAGCCTGCACATCGAGGGGGCACGCCCCAATCCCCGCGCCCGGCAGCGCGAGTATACGGTGGGGGAACTAGCAGCCATCCGTCCCGCAGAACGAGACGTCACCGTCCCGTTCTCTGCACTTGCCGAAGTGGAGGAGGGGAGTATCTGTGCGGTCTGCGGGCAGGTGGCGGCGATCGATCCCCCCCGGCGCTTCACCACACGAAAAGGGGAGGAGTCATGGGTGAGAAACGGGGTGCTGGCGGACGAATCGGGAACCCTCAGAGTCGTGTTCTGGGGTGACCTTGCAAAGGAGGACCTCGTCCCCCGCGAGGGCGTGGAACTCTATCACGCAGTGGGAAGGCGGGGAAGGGACGGTGAGATGGAACTCCATGCGGGGTGGGGAAGTGCTCTGGTGATCGCGTTGCCGGAACCGGAAGAGATCTCCGTGCGAGGGACGGTGATCGATACTGCGTTCGGGCGGTGCATCGACGACGGCAGGACAAGCTACCTCCTCGACGGCGATCTTATGCTGGGGGCGGAGGTGAAGATACGGGGGACGCTCACCGGTCGGCGTCTGCGCCCCATTACGTGGGAACCGGTAATGCCGGATGCGGCGTCTCTCAAGGGGCGTGCAATGCACCTGATCCGCCCATCCCTGCCATAGCGTCCCGTCTCCGGCTGCCCGTGGTGCATGCGGGCATCCCTTTCAGATGTGGGGGCGTACGAATCCGCGTTTCTGGAGATAGCGCTGGTGGTACTCTTCCGCAGGGTAAAATGTGGAGGCCGGCACGATCTCGGTGACGATAGGGCGCCTGTATTGTTGTGATCGTTCCAGCCACGCTCTGGACGCCTCCGCCGCCTCTTTCTGCTGATCATCATGGTAGAAGATCGCCGAGCGGTACTGGGAGCCGATATCCGGCCCCTGCCTGTTGCGTGTCGTCGGGTCGTGGACCTCCCAGAAGATGTCGAGCAGTTCCTCGTAGCTCACCACCCGGGGATCGAAGATTACCTCCACCGATTCCGCATGGCCTGTCCTGCCCGTGGAGACCTGCTCATAGCCGGGATTGTCCGTCTCGCCGCCCGTATAACCGACACTGGTCGACACCACGCCCTTGACGCCGCGAAATGCCTCTTCCACGCCCCAGAAACAGCCTGCGGCAAAGGTTGCTGTTTCATAGGCCCTGTGTTTCTCCTTCTTTGACGGTTCTGCCATCGGTACTTCCTCCGCCCTGTGAGACAACAGGACAGGCGTTCTTCCTTAAAATAGTTGTGGTCACCCGCCCCAGCCCGCCCATCGCCGCTCAAAGGTTCATGTAGGTTTGCGCACATACTTCCTGTACGGTGAGGGCGATGGATTTCAACTTTGTGCGCTATGAACGCAACGAGGATAAATGCCGGACTGAAATCGATTTTGTGGCAACATATACCGGCCCGGTGCCCTCGAGAAAAGAACTTCTCGGGCAGCTGGCTCTCTTCTACAGCTTTGCCGAGGACACCGCCGTGCTTGACCGGCTGCGGAGCCGTGCCGGCAGGGGCGGGGTGCGGGGAAGCCTGCGGGTCTATGACGATGCGGCGAGCCTGAAGCGGTACGAACGGGCAGAGAAAAAGAGGCGCCGGTGAGTTCCGATCCATATGATTCACTTTCACCCTGCGCGCCATCTGTTCGTATATGCCGGTTAGGAAAGTGATATGTGATCCCATAGAAAGAGTTACATTATCATGTCAGAACTGGATCTCGAGGACATTCCCGGCGTCGGACCGACAACGGCCGAAAAACTGCGTGATGCGGGCTATGCCACCATTGAGAGCATCGCAACTGCATCCCCTTCAGATCTCGCCGAGGCCGCGGAAATCGGCGAAGCATCTGCAAAAAAAATGGTGAAAGCAGCCCGTGAGATGGCTGATATCGGGGGATTCAAGACCGGAAAAGTCGTGCTGGAGGAGCGAAAAGAGGTCCGCAAGCTCACGACGCTCGTTCCCGAGTTCGATGAATTGCTGGGCGGCGGCCTGGAGACCAAATCGATCACCGAGTTTTACGGGGAGTTCGGTTCAGGAAAAAGCCAGATCGCCCACCAGATGGCGGTGAACGTCCAGCTGTCCGAGGAGTACGGCGGGCTGAACGGATCCGCCGTCTACATCGACACGGAAAACACCTTCCGCCCCGAGCGCATCGCCCAGATGGTCGAAGGACTGGAACTCGATACCGATATCCCCGATACCGAAACCTTCCTCGAGCATATCCACGTGGCAAAGGGATACACCTCCGACCACCAGATGCTTCTCATCGACAGTGCCCGGGAGCTCGCCGCGAGTCTCAAGGAATCCGGCAAACCGGTGAAGCTCTTTGTGATCGATTCGCTGACCGCGCACTTCAGGGCGGAGTACGCGGGCAGGGGGACGCTCTCCGTGCGGCAGCAGAAACTGAACAAGCACATGTACGACATCGCCAAACTCGCCGAGGAGCACAACGCCGTGGCCCTCGTCACCAACCAGGTGCAGTCCAATCCTGCGGTGTTCTTCGGTGATCCCACCAAACCGGTGGGAGGCAACATCGTCGGCCACGCCTCCAAATTCCGCGTTTACCTGCGAAAGAGCAAGGGAGGAAAGCGGCTCGCAAAACTCGTCGACAGTCCCAGCCTTCCCGAGGGTGAGGCGCCGTTTATCGTGGAAGAAAGCGGCCTCAAATCGGTCTGACCAGGACTTGACCGATGCCTCCCAATCCTACGGTATCCCCCACCGCGCTGGTGTGCGATGTCGACGGCACCATCACCGATGAGCGCCGCCGGATCAATCTCGAGGCGGTGCGCGTCCTGCGGACGCTGATCGACGCCGGCGTTCCCGTGGTGCTTGCAAGCGGCAACACGGTCTGCGCCATGGATGTCCTGTGCAAGATGATCGGGACCGACGGGACGATCATCTCGGAAAACGGCGGGGTGTACCGGGTGACATACCAGGGCGAGCGGCATGTCTGTGCCGATCGCTCGCTCGCCTGGGATGCATACCGCACGCTCGAACGACACTTCGAGGCGAAGGGACAAGCGCTTGAGTTGTATTCCGCCGAGTACCGGTTTGCCGATGTCGCGTTCGCGCGAACCGTGGACGTGGACGAGGTGCGGGACGTTCTTGCGGGCAGTCGTGTACGGGTGCTGGACACGCAGTTTGCGATTCATCTGGTAGCAAAGGATGTGAACAAAGGGACGGCGTTCATGCATCTCGTTGGGGATATGGGCCTTTCTCCCGCAGATTTCATGGCAATCGGCGACTCGGAAAATGACGTGGAGATGATACGCGCCGCGGGAGTCGGTGTTGCCGTCGGAAACGGGTGCCCTGCCACAAAGGCTGCAGCGGACTGGGTTGCTCAAAAAAAGTATGGGGGAGGCTTCGTTGAAGCAGTGAAGACCTTTTTTCCCTATTTCTTCGACAGGTAGCGGTCGACCACGATATAGTCCTTGATGTCCCTGACAGCCTCGAAGGGGACGAACATCCGGTCCGCCTCCACCGCATATCCCGCCGTTTCGAAGTTCTGGTCGGGCTTGACGACCAGATCAATGACCTGCCCCGTGTGCAGATCAAACGTAATGTTTTTAATCGTTCCCATGACCATACCGTCGGTACTCATGATCTGTTTTTTGGAGAGAGCACGAGCAAAGGTTTTTTTCATAAAAAAAAGGAGTTCATGATAGTATTTAAATTGTTCCAAATCCGGAAAAACCGGTATATCCCCGATTTTCACCCTCCTTCCTCCATGCATGCTGCGGGCAGTGCCGCACCTTCGCATGCACGCTGCCGGCAGAGCAGCATCAGAGCGAGGGGAACACACGAATGATGTCTGATTGTGTGATAATACCGACCGGCTTTCCGTTTTCGATCACCACGAGCCGACCGATTTCACGCTCTTTGAACCTGCTGATAACCTCGTAGAGTTTGATGTGTGCCGGGGCGATGACCACGTCTCGCGTCATGATATCCACGACGCGCATCTCGATTGAAAGGCCTTGATCGATTGCCCTGGCAACATCGCTCAACGTGATGATGCCCAGCAGGCGTTCATCACCCACCACCGGTGCGCCATGGATGTGGCGTTTTGTAAAAAGTCGTATCGCATCCGCAATCGTGGCATCGGTGCTGAGGGTGTAGAGCGGAGCGCTCATGTAATCCCGGATTGGTTTCTTGGGAAGGGAGGTCATCTCCGAGATCGTGATGAGCAACGCCTGCTGCACCTCGTCTTTTCCGTAAATCTCTCCTTTTATCACCAGTTTGTTGACCGGTGTCGGGCCGACGGTGATCATCTCGCCCACTTCGAAGGATTTCACGCTCCCGAGCAGCCTCACCACTGCATGGCAGAGGTCGGGGTGGCAGAGCGTGGTGAAATCGATCTCCCGGACGTTGACACCCTTGATATGGTCTCCTCCCCGGCTGATAGGGACGACGGATTCCTGCTCCGATATCGTCAGGTTGAGCTCGTTGTATGCCTGTGCGGTGGGGTGGTACCCCCCCTTCGGGCCGGGAATGCCATCGACGAGACCGAGGGCTTTGAGTGCCTGCATCTGGTTGCGCACCGTCCCGGGGTTGCGCCGTAGCACCTGGGCAATTTCCTCTCCCTTGATCGCGTGGGAATGCTGGTGATAGAGGCTGATAAGGGTGATCAGGATATCTTTTTGGATGAGCGAGAGATCCATAATGATTAATCATAAGAAATTGAATAAATAGATTTGGTAGTACATTCGTGGAATTTGAAACAATACCTACTATTCCTACTGCAGATGAAATTATGGACCGTTCGCTGAGACGAGCAGCGAAGGCTATGCGGGAGAAAAGAAACCGGGACCGTGCCAATGAGGAGTTCGTGCGTGCCATCGCCAGTTCCGTCTATGATAAACTCAGTGATCTGGTGACCAAATTTCCGTCTTTCGATTCTCTGCCCCCATTTTACCGGGAAACGGTGCAGATCCTCTTCAATGTCGACCGTATGAGGAAATCGCTCGGCGCGCTCTCCTGGGCGGCAGCGCAGTCCCGCGAAGTGGGCTACGGGTATGCCCGCGAGATGCGCCACGCCCCGGATACCGCGAGCGCCCGCAAACAGGCGACGGCGAGAATTTCCTCGATCGTTCACCAGGTGGACGGGGATCTGCGCTTCCTCAACGAAGCCCGCAATGTGTTGCGGAAACTGCCTCATATAGGGGACGAGTTTACGGTGGTGGTGGCAGGGTATCCCAATGTCGGCAAATCATCATTTATCAGGCTCGCCTCGTCGGCCGAACCCGAGGTGGCCGGGTATCCCTTTACCACCAAGCAGATCGTGGTGGGCCACAGGGAGATCGGCAGAAGGGAGCGCATGCAGTTCGTGGATACGCCAGGCATCCTTGATCGCCCGGAAGAGGAGCGCAACCCTATCGAGCAGCAGGCGCTCGCCGCGATCGCGAACGTCGCCGACGTGGTGCTCTTCATTCTCGATCCGAGCGAGGCGTGCGGGTATACGCTGGCGGACCAGCTTCACCTTCTGGATGATATCCGGGAAAAAATGGATCTCGTGCCGGTGGAGGTTGCCGTGAACAAGGCGGATCTCCAGTCGCTCGAAGGCTATGCAAATATGTCCACGATGACCGGAGCGGGTGTTGAAGACGTGGTTGCACGCCTTCTCACACACCGGGGATCCAGCCCCAGATCCCCGTGAGTGCGCAGGCGATCAAAAATCCCGCAATCGCGCCACCATTGAGCGCAGGCAGCCCCGCCTGTGGATTTCCCCTGTTGACGAAGTACATCAGCACGCCGAGCCCGACGAAGGTCCCGATCATCGCGCCGAGCGCCGGAGCGCCCGTAAATCCAGCAATGAGAGGTGCGTCGATAAATACATGTGCTGAAACGGCCAGAATGGTGGGCATGATCAGGTCGCCAAGCCCCATCACGAATGCCCCCCTCTCCCCGCCTTCCATGGACAGTCCCTGCCTGATGTAGGAGTAGGACCGTGTTTTCGGGATCACGACGAGGATGGGGGTCTTGAGCTCGATAATGCCTTCAGCGAGGGAGATCATGTGCTTGGTCCTGTACACCGAGATGGCGTCGTAGATAGCCAGAAGGACGAGCAGGATGATGACCGGAATGATTTCAAGGGAAATGCCGAATATCGAGGCGATTCCCGCGGCGATCAGAACGCCGATGACATCGATGACGTACCACTCCGGATAGAGGTGGAGAAGCGCGGTTGCCAGCACGGCGGAGGCGAGCGTAATTCCTCCCGCGATGAGGGTGAACCCGAAGAAATAGGTACTGATCGCGGAGAAGATATAGATCAGGCTGAAGAATATCGATACGGCGATGAGAACCGCCATGAGGTGTTTGCTCCCCCGTTTGATCAGGAAAAGCATGAGGAGGGTGAATATGAGTAATATCCCGATGAAAATAATTGGATTCGCCGCCGACGAGGGGTCCTCGAATGCCGCCACTCCCGCCTCCTGCATCCGCGGCGAGAGGAGGATCGCCCCCACCTGAACGAGCAGCAGCATCAGCGGCATCCCGACGAATGGTGCACTATTTCTGATATCCATAATGGTTCTCCATGAATTATAGGTAGATTAATTAGTGGTTCGTTATTATGTAAAAGCATGGATATTCGGGATTACATGGTTGATATTGTGCTCACCTTCGTTCTCGTCGTATCAACCCTCGTGCTGGTCATGCGGCTATGGCAGGATCTGATCATCGCGTTTTCCGCAACGTTCATGATGCTTGCATTCGGGGGACTGTTCATCTCCCTTGCCATGAAGATCCGGCATCTCGATGAGAGTGTCATTTCCCGCGAACACACGATGCGGGTTAATCTGGAGGATATTTCGAACCGGATGAGCCAGAAATACGACAACTCGATCTCGCACATCGACGACGTGGTCAACGAACTCTCCCGGCGGATGTACCGCTGAGTGGTCAACTCCCATTTGTATTTTTTAATGCACCAAGCGTTTATGTGGCCGGCCAGGACCCCGCGTGATTGCCGGTCAAAAAACCTTTGTTCTCTGAACGATGACATGGAGTGATCCGCGTGGGCGTTGCGATACGTGATATTCTGGCTGATTTCAAGTCGACGGTGGAGTGGGAGTCGCTGGCGGGTGTGGCGGCGGTCGATGCCCACAATGCCCTCTACCAGTTTCTGAGCATCATCCGCCAGCCCGACGGCACGCCGCTGATGGACCGGGAGGGAAGGGTGACGTCCCACCTCTCCGGCCTGTTCTTCCGGACGGTCAATTTCATCGAGAAAGGGATACGGCCGGTGTATATCTTCGACGGTCCGCCCCCGGCATTCAAGACCGCAACCATCCTGCAGCGAAGGGAAACAAGGCGTGCTGCAGGGGAAAAATGGCAGGAAGCGCTGAAGGTCGGCGACCTCGAGGAAGCCTACAAGCAGGCCCGTTCTTCGTCGCGCGTGGACGATGCGGTGATCGCGAGCGCGAAATCCCTGCTCGCTCTCATGGGAATCCCCATCGTGGACGCACCGAGCGAGGGAGAGGCGCAGGCCGCGTTCATGGCGGCCCGGGGGGATGTCGCCTACCCGGTGTCGCAGGATTATGACTCGCTGCTCTTCGGCGCGCCGGTGCTGGTCCGGAACCTCACGGTGAGCGGCAAACGGAAGTTCCGGAACAGGACACTGACCATCAGGCCCGAGAGGATCGTGCTCAAAGACGTCCTCGAGGGCCTCGAAATCTCGCGGGAACAGCTCGTCGAGATCGGCATCCTGATCGGTACCGACTTCAACGAGGGCATCAGGGGTGTGGGGCCAAGGACTGCGTTAAAGCTCGTGCAGCAGGATGCATTTGACGTCACCGTGGAAGAGAAGATGGCCGGTTTCGACCCGGAACCGGTCAGGGACTTCTTCCTGCACCCGCCGGTCACCGGACGATATGATCTCGCCTGGGCCTCTCCCGACGGGGGGGGTATCCTCGAGCTGCTGTGCGAGGGCTATGATTTTTCGCCCGAACGGGTCTCCGGATCTCTGGAAAAGATCATGAAAACAAGCGGCCAGAAGACGCTCGACCAGTGGTTCTGACCGGCTCCGGCAGGGGTGATGAAGGCGCATGCCCAGGCCGGCGTCACGCGTGTCGGATCGCCGGACCGAGCTGCGCCGGAAAGTCGACGGTGGCCGAAGACCACAGAAAACGCGTTTCTTTCTCTCTTGTCCCGCTGGACCCTTTTTTCCGGAAATCCCCGCGAGCAGCGCGCATGGATTTTCCGACAGGGATATCGGGGAATCGCGGATGCCCGACCGGCTGGCATGATGCCCTCGGGAGCTGAAGCAGGGCAGGCCCGTGCGGATCCCTCGTGCCACGTGGATCGCGGACTTTTTCCGGGGGTGGAACCCGTCGCGCTGGTACCCGTGGAGGGTTATCTCCGCTTTATCTGCTGTGAGACCTGCGATCAGGTTGATTGCAGGGTGTTTCTCGATATCCCGGAGGGGAGCAGCTGCGCCGACGATGCAGGCGTGAACGAAACCCTGATCCCCGCGTCTATCGAGGAGCTCGTGATACCCTCCTTTTGCCGCTACCGTCCGCTCCTTCTTCACAACAGCAATGGGGTGATCGATGATGCGCGACCGCTCGACGAGGTGGTGGAAGCAGTGCTCCGCGCGGTTCCGTGCGTGCACCCGCTCAGGCGCACCCGCCGGGAGATGTGGCACAATGTCCCGGCTGCAATGAATCCTGTGCCGCACGCCTGGTGCGTGGATCCGCCGACGATGCTGCCCGCAGCACGGCATCCTTTGCCCTGTCTGTGCCGATCTGCAGGAGCGCCACTGCGGCGCGGTGGCGCACGTCATCTTCCTGATCCTCCATAAGCACCTGTTCCAGTGCAGGAACAGCCGCGGGGTCGCGTATCCGTCCCAGCGATCCCGCCGCCCGGATGCGGACGTACTTGGCGTGGTCACGAAGAGCCGCGAGAAGCTGATCGGTCACCCCGCCGTTTGCGAGCCTTCCGAGTGATTTTGCACTCTCTCCACGCACATAGGGGCTTTCATCACGCAGGAGGCGGACAAATTCGGGCACCAGATCGTCTCCCCCGATAATGCGCAGCGCGATGACCGCCCCCATGCGGACATGCCAGTCTTCATCCCGAAGAGTATCGAGCAGCCGCGACCGTGCCGGTCTGCCAATGCTGGCAAGCGCCTGGGACGCCGCCTCGCGGACTCTTCTGTCTTCGTCTTTCAATGCCGCGATAAGGGGCTCGATTCCCCTTGTATCCCCGATGATTCCGAGTGTCCGTGCCGCCGCATCCCTCGTGCTCGAGCACGTATCATTCAGCGTAACGATGAGCGGCTCGACTGCCGGTTCGCCGATTGCATTCAGCGTCTGCATCGCCCGTGCGCGTTCCTGGCTGTCCGGCGAACGGAATGCATTGATGATCCCGCAGATGTATTCCCGCGATTTCCTGACGATCTGCTGTTCTTTTATTCCGGGTCCGGACATCACGGCAGTCTCTCCCTGAAGACCATAGGTGCTTTCGTCTATGGCAGCAGGGGGTGTCGCAATGCGCGGGTCTCTCAGCGCCATGGACGTAGCGGCGACCACCCAGAGATACAAGGCGGCGGTAAAGGCGGAGGAGACGAAATCGATGGCTGCGCCGCTCATCATGAAATAGAACATGAACAGGATATAGACGATCATGATCAGGACGGAGAAGAGCAGTGTTCGACGGGGGTACCAGATGGTCATCAGCACGATGGGAATATAGTACAGATGCGGGCTGAACGCCGCAAGCGAGGGAAATGCCTCGTGGATGGAGGGTTCGAGCGAGTAGATGGAAATGAGAAGGGAGACCATGACGAAGGCCGCGATCACCCAGAGTTTCACGACATCACTCTCCTCGAACCGCGGGAGATGGCATGACGGTACGTGTATCGGGGACGACATTGGGATCACACAACTTTCACCGCTGTACCCATTTATACCTTCCTTTCGACGCCGGATTTTGCGCAGAATAGTCCGGATGCGTTTTAATGTATCGGTTTTCCTCGTTGTAACAATCCTTCCGCAGAAAAAGTGCGAGTGGCGGATTTGCCACCGGCGCCGGTGAATCAGGAGCGTTTTTACGGGGATTCGGCCTCATCCATCTGCTTCCAGACATGGACGAACCGCTGGATAGCGGTATAATTGCCCAGCACCCCGAAAATGACCAGAAGCCACCCGAGGTACGGCATCCCCAGTACCCCGCCCGGAATGAGGACATCCAATATGCCGGCGATCATGAGCAGCAGCAGTCTGTCCGCCCTGCCCATGATCCCCCCGTAAAACCGGCCCACACCCACCGCCTGCGCCTGTGTTCCCAGGTAGGAGGACATCAGGACACCGGTGAGCGCAAAGACGCCCACCTGCCATGATGCGGCACCACCGGCGAAGACGCCGGTGATGATGAAAATATCCGCGTAGCGGTCGAGCACATGGTCCAGAAAATCTCCTTTTTTACTGTCAACGCCCAGTTCCCTGGCAATCGCCCCGTCCATTGCGTCAAAAACCGCATTTGCAGCGACGAGAACCACTCCGGGCAGGATCTCGCCAAGGGAGAAAGCGATGCCTGCTCCGAGGGCTCCAAGCAGGGAGATGACGGAGCAGGTATTGGGCGTCAGTCCTGCACGAAGGGAAATCCTGACAAGAGGGGCAAAGAGTACTTTCCCGTGGGGGCGAAGCCGGTCGAGTGTCATACCAGTTGTTCCAGAAATTCCGACCAATCGGTTGTTCCATGAGACGGTGGGAGCTTGTCGTGAATAAAATCCTCGATCCTGTCGGCGGTCCCGGCGATCGACCGGTAGGTGGTATCGAGCTCGAGAATGTGCTCAGGAGGGTGCTCCTCGAGCGCCTCGATGAGAATGACATCCAGCGCCTCGGCTTCGAGATTCTCGCGGATTTTATCCGGGGCGTACTGGCGTTTGCCGAGCCTCAGGGCGAGGACGTCGGGCCGGCAGCGGAGCACCACCACCCGGTCACAGGGCAGGAGGTGCGCAAGGTGCCCTTCTACAAACCCTGAAAACGGGGGAAGTTCCGCGACCCACCGTTCTTCATCTATGATGGCCGTATGCCGTTTGGCATCCTGGTCGATAACGTAGGGCGCGGTCGTTTCCGAGAGGTGGAGGACGGGATGGCCGCGGGCTGCAAGTTCATCAGCAAGAGACGATTTCCCCGTTCCCGGTGTCCCGGTGATGCCCCACATCATAGCACCTGCAGCTCCTCGAGCAATCGTTCATTTTCCCAATCATCACCGATACTCACCCTTATATAGTGGTCGCCGAGCCCGGGGAACCCAGCGGCCGATCGCACCACCACGCCCCGCCGTGCAAGCGCCTCTACTGCCTCGTCGCCGGTCAGGGGGGCAACGTCGACGAGCACGAAGTTGGCGTCACTCGGCAGGACGGGGAAGGGGATCTCTGCGGCAAACCGCCTGCGCCATGCGGTTACGTGCGCCACGATGCGCCGAACGTGTTCGGGGTCGGCAAGGGCGCCCATTGCTGCCGCCGCGGAGACCGCGTTCAATGCGAAGGGGGTCTGTGCACGCCGGAACACGGGCTCGAACCACGAGGGCACGCATGCGAACCCCACCCTGAGCCCCGCGAGTGCATAGGCCTTGGAGAACGTGCGGCCGATAATCAGGTTGTCGAACCTGTGCAGGAGCGGCAGGTAGTCCAGCGCGGCAAATTCCACGTAGGCGTTGTCAAGAAAGAGCATCCCTTCAATCCCGTCGCAAATTTCCCCGATCACCTCCGGGGGCGTCGCATTCCCCGTGGGATTGTTGGGTGTGCAGAGGAAGGTGATCGTCGCCCCGCGGCTTTCCTCGATCACCCGTCCGGCATCGACGGCAAAATCGCGGTCCCGCGGGATCGGGTGCGGGATCCCTCCCTGGGCGCGTGCGGCGATGCCGTAGAACGAGAAGGTGGGGGTGCTGATCGCAACCCTGTCCCCTGCATCGACAGTTGCGCGGATCACCGTCTCGATCACCCCGTCCATCCCTGCGCCGGTGACGAACGCATGGTCGCCGAATGCGCGCCTCAGGGCGTCCACCAGTGACCCCATGTGCTCGTCGGGGTAGCGGTTCGCCGAGGCGAGGGCTTCGGTGGCCCGGGCGATGGCGAGGGGAGAGGGAGGGTAGGGACTCTCGTTGCTGCCAAGGCGGGCTACCCGGTCCCACCCGCAGGTGCGGGCGATATCAAAGGCGCCGCTCGCAAACCGGTATCCTTGACCCCGAAAGCAGTCCCTAACCAAGTGCTGCATGGAGAACCTCGATTGCCCGGTCGATTTCCTCCTCGGTGATGGTGAGCGGCGGGACAAGCCGCAGGTTGCCGTGGGCCGCGCAGTTGACAAGCACTCCCCGGTCGGCACAGGCCGTCTGCACCTCCGGGCACCTATCGCCCACCGGGATGCCGACCATCAGGCCGATGACACGGGGGTTGTATGCTGCGAGACCTTCGGCAAACCGTTTTCCTTTTGCTGCCACACCGGGGAGCACCTCTTCGATCACCCTGATGGTGGCGAGCGCGGCTGCACAGGCGAGGGGGCCGCCTGCAAACGTGCTCCCGTGCTGGCCTGCGGTAAATGCAAGTCCTTCGCGGGCGACAATGGCGCCGACGGGAAATCCGCTTGCCATTCCCTTGGCGAGGCTGACGATATCGGGCTGCACGCCGTGCTGGTGCATTGCGAGCCATGTACCGGTTCTTCCCATGCCGGTCTGCACCTCATCGGCGATCATGAGCGCTCCTGTTTCATCACAGATCTCCCGCACCTCCCCGAGGAACCCCTCGGGCGGCAGGATGACCCCCGCCTCCCCCTGGACCGCCTCCACGAACACCCCTGCGGTGGTCTCGTCGACCGCGTTCCGGAGCGCATCGGCATCGCCGTAGTCGACGAAGGTGCACTTCGGTTCGAGCGGCTCGAACGGCTCCCTGATGGCTGGCTTGTGGGTGACGGCCAGCGATCCCATGGTGCGCCCGTGGAAGCAGTCACGGAAGGCGACAAACTGTTTCCGGCCTGTAGCGACCCGTGCCAGCTTGATCGCCGCTTCATTGGCCTCGGCACCCGAATTGACGAGGAAGGCCCGGGAAAGCCCGGTGATTTCTGCCAGTTTTCGAGCGAGTTCCGCCTGGTGGGGGACGTGGTAGAGGTTCGAGCAGTGGATAAGCTCATGCGCCTGCTCGCAGATGGCCTTTACCACCGCCGGGTGGCAATGGCCCGTGCTGCAGACTGCGATTCCCGCCACGCAGTCAATATACTCGTTTCCCTCCGCGTCCCATACCTTCGATCCGGCGCCTTTCACGATCAGCATCGTCCGGGAAAATGCCGGCATGTAGTACCGGGCATCGAGTTCCCGGTAGTGCGCATGTTCCTCCATGTAATCCTGTCCTTTGCACCTATTCGTATTCAATCGTGGCCGGGGGTTTGGGGGTGATATCGTACACCACCCGGGCAACCCCCGGAATCTCCGCGGTGATCCTCGATGCGATGGCACGGAGGGTCTCCCAGGGAAGTTCGATCGGGTCTGCGGTCATGGCATCCCGTGAATGGACCGCCCTCACGGCGATGATCCACCCGTGCAGGCGCACATCGCCCTTGACTCCCGTGCCGAGGCCGAGCATGGCGGCGAAGCACTGCCAGGGGCCAAAGGCCTCGACCAGTTCCTCCTCGGCGATTGCGTTTGCCTCACGGACGATGGCGATCTTATCCGGTGTCACCTCTCCCAGGCAGCGGACGGCAAGGCCCGGGCCGGGGAACGGCATTCTGTGCTGGATCTCGAGGGGCAGATCCAGCCCGGCGGCAACCTGCCTTACTTCATCCTTGTAGAGGTCCTCGAGTGGCTCGATGATGGTCTCGAACTCGATATGGAGCGGCATCCCTCCCACATTGTGGTGGCTCTTGATGCCCCCCTCGCTCTCGATGCGGTCGGGATAGATCGTCCCCTGCAGCAGGTGTTTTGCACCGGTCTTTTTCGCTTCCCGCTCAAAGATCCTGATGAACTTCTCGCCGATGGCCTTGCGTTTCTCCTCGGGGTCGGTGATACCCCGGAGCGCCGCGAAGAACTCGTCCGCGGCGTCGACCATCGTGAGGTTGTAGTCACAGAAGAGTTCGCAGATCCGCTCGCTCTCCCCTTTTCGCATGAGCCCGGTATCCACGTAGATGGGCTTGAGGCGGTCGCCGATGGCCCGGTGGGCGAGTTCCGCACAGACCGAGCTGTCGACGCCTCCCGAGAGGGCCATGACTACGCAATCGTTCCCTGCTTTTTCCTGTATGCTCGCAATTGCGGCTTCGATAAACCGTTCAACATTCACCATGATAGTGTTCCACCGATGTCTAACTCTCTCTGTTTCTTTCCTCTCTGCAAGCTGTCACGAATCCCAGATAGGGCGGCGATGCCCGGGTAGGGCGCGAAGTGAACTCCGGATGGAACTGGGTCGCCAGGAAGAAGGGGTGGTCGGGCAGCTCGCACACCTCCATCCTGTTCCCGCACCTTCCCGAAAAGACCAGGCCCGCTGCTTCGAGGTCGGCGATCATGGAAGGTGTTACCTCGTAGCGATGACGGTGCCGCTCGGTGATCCCGGTGTTTTCATAGAGTCGTGCGACCAGGGTATTCTCCCCGAGATCGATCGCGTATTCGCCGAGCCGCATCGTTCCCCCGAGACCCTCCACCTCCTCCTGTTCGGGGAGGATGGCAATCACATGAAGGCCCGGCCCCATCTCTTCGCTCGTGGCGTCCGCCAATCCAAGGACATTTTTCGCATACTCGATGACGGCGAGCTGGAATCCGAGACAGAGGCCAAGGTATGGTTTTTTCTGCTCGCGGGCAAACCGGATCGCCCGCAGCTTTCCCTCGATGCCCCGTTTGCCGAACCCTCCCGGGACCAGGATTCCGTCGACGTCCGCCAGTTCGGCGGTATCGAAGGTCTCGGCGTCAAGCCACCTGATATCGACCTCGGTCGAGAGCGCACGCCCTGCATGTTTCAGGGCTTCCTTGATGCTGATGTAGACATCCTCGATGCCGTACTTGCTCACGATGGCGACCGTGACCCTGTTGGTGTACTCCCTGCTGACCAGGTGGTACCACTCGGTGTCGGGGGTGCGTTTTTCGAGGTCGAGGTATTCCAGAACCACGTCGGCAACCCCTTCCTTTTCCATCTCCATCGGAACGTGGTAGATGTCGGGCACGGTCGCCATGCTGATGACCGCTCTCGGGGGCACGTCGCAGAACGCGGAGATCTTCTTTTTCGTCCCGCCCGAAATGACGCATTCGCTCCTGCCCACGATGATGTCGGGGTGCAGACCCAGTTCGCGCAACGCCTTGACCGAATGCTGGGTGGGTTTGGTCTTGTGGTCTCCCATGTTATCGACCGGCACAAGGGTCACGTGCACGAGCACCATATCGTGCGCTTCCAGCTCCCCGTGCATCTGGCGCACCGCCTCCAGAAAGGGCATGCTCTCGATATCGCCGACCGTGCCTCCCACCTCGACGAGGCAGACGTCGGCATGGGTTTTGTTGTCGAGTTCCTCTTCGGCGGCGTGCCGGATGCATGTCTTGATCTGGTCGGTGATATGGGGGATGATCTGGACGGTCCCGCCGAGGAAATCGCCGCGCCGCTCTTTTTCGATCACCGTCTGGTAGACTTTCCCTGTTGTGATATTGTGATCCGAGCTCAAACTGATATCCAGGAATCGCTCGTAGTTGCCGAGATCGAGATCAACCTCGCCTCCATCACGGAGCACGAACACCTCCCCGTGCTGTGCCGGGTTCATCGTCCCTGCATCGATATTGAGATAGGGATCGATCTTGACGGCGGTGATCCGGTACCCGCGGTTTTTCAGGAGCCGGCCGATGGAAGCGGTGGTGATGCCCTTCCCCAGACCGCTCATTACGCCTCCGGTGACTACAATAAACTTCAAAACGCCCTCTCCTGCTGCTGATCAGATTGTTCTGCCATCCATATTATATGTAGCACTCAGGCATTATCATTGGGTTTTCGCGCTCCCCATGCGGAGGAGCATGTGGCCCTGGGGCAGGCTGCCGATCCCGCTCAGTTCCTCCTGATCACCGCAAAGGAGGCGGCGGTCTGGGAGAGGAGGGGGGCGCCCGCACCCTGCATGCGCACCTCGCCCTCGGTGAAGGCGACCCTTCGGCCTTTCCGGATCACCCTGCCGCGGGCGACGATGGTCCCCTCCCGCACGCCCCGCAGAAACGAGGTTGACTCGGAGATGGTGGCGATGGATTCCCTCTCATCGAGGACGGTACAGAGCGCAAGCGCCATCGCCTCGTCGCAGAGGGCGGCAAAGACACCTCCCTGCAGCCACCCGTCGCCGTTGAGCATGTCGGTCCTGACCTGCATGGAGAGTTCGGCGCACCCATCGCCATAGGCTCTCACATCAATGCCCATAAGGCCAAAGAACGGGTTCGCATCCCGCCCCCTCGTGCGGAGCTCCTCAAGATACCTGACGGTCATGCGATTAACGGATACGGGGCGCGCCAATTTAGCCCTTGCGGCATGGGGCGGCCGGCAGGAAAGCCTCCGGCGATCCCGGCAAACCGAAATCGCAATGGGCGTTCGCATCCCCGGATATATGTATGAATGCGGATGAAGAACTCAAATGCATGCTCAAAGACCTTCTCTGGCTGAACTCCCTCATCGCCACCGAGCTCATCCAGCTCACCGAAAACACCTCGGCCATCCTCCGCGACGGCAACATCCCCCCAACCTGCCTCGAGGAACACGCCAAACTCCGGGCCGTGGCGCTCGATATCGCCGACCGCTACCTGCCGGGGACGGAACTGCGAAAGCACGTGGAGAAGCACCAGTGATCGGAGCATATGGCGGGATACCCTGCGGCGTGTATTGCGGCAAGGAGCCTCCGGTACCATCCGGAGTGAACGCGGCTGGGAAAAAATTGCGCATCGGGGCGCCGGGGAATGCATGCCGCCCCGCCGGTCCCGGCGAAATGAGTGTAAAAGGCCCGTTGATGGGCCATTTAATTCCTTGACCCCGGTCGCATCAGAGCGCACGATGCGCCCTGTGAGAACCCGAAGCGCACATCATCGAAGGCTCTCCTCGATTTTTCACGAAGACCTGCACTATTGTGATACGGCGACTCCCTCACAGCCTGCAGGACAGGAAGATAAGGCATTTCTGCCGTATACCCATGTTCGAACGACGGCATCATCGACCAGATTGGAGCATGGAAAAAGAGAGGGGATGATTACCTCCTGCGTTCATCGTCGTCCCTGTCATCGTCGTCCCTGTCATCATCCTCCCTGTCATCATCGTCCCTGACATCATCGTCCCTGACATCATCGTCCCTGTCATCGTCGTCCCTGTCATCGTCATCATCGCCGATCACGCCGGGCGAGACATGGATCAGGCCTGCGTCCCATGTGTTATCCGTTTCGTTCCCGGCGAGATTGATCGGTCCAGCCCTGCCGTTGGTGATGTTCGCATCGCTGTCGAGGGCTGGGTCATCTCCCTGCTTCTCGAGTGTGAACACGTACCCCTCCGGCCTGATGAATCGAAGCGAATAGGTGCCTGCTTTTAGGTTATGAAAACTGTAGTGGCCTCCAGCGTCAGTCGACCTCGACCGAAGCCTGTTCCCCTCGCTGTCGTAGAGGATGATCTCGACGCCTCCTATGCCGGGCTCCCCTTCATCCTGGATGCCGTTGCGGTTCACATCCTCCCAGACAAAATCACCGATCTTGCCCGTGGAAATCGGTACCGGCGCTGGAATTGGTCCGGGAGCGGGTTCGATCACCTCGTCCAGCCTGACCGCCCAGGCGTCACAGTGGGGCGGTTGCTCCTTGGGCGTTGCGTTGAACACGCCCGCAAAGACATAGGATGTCTCGGAGGTGCGGATGATCGACCTGGCAAGATCCTGGTTTGATCCTCCCAGGGTCCCGTTCCACTCCTCCTCGCCGCCTGCATCGAGTTTGATCAACCACGCGTCGGTATTGCCCGACCCGTAGTTCTCAATGCTCCCGGCGAGCAGAAGCCCTCCGTCGGGCGTGTCCACGGCTGAATACGCCGTGGCGTTGACGTCACCGCCGCCGAGGGTCGTCTCCCGCACCATGGCTCCCGTTTCATTGAACCGCAGGTACCAGGCATCGGTGTCCGTCCTGTTGTCGGCGGAGAAGAAGGTGGTCGTGCCGATAAACGAGAAGTTCTGCGTAGTTTCCTGAAAAACCTTCTGCGCCCTGTCGTCTCCGGCGCCACCGTAGGTCGCATTCCAGAGTTCCGCGCCCGTGCTGTCCGTCTTCAGCACCCATGCGTCAGCTTCCCCGTCACCGTACGATTCCGTGGCTCCGGCGCACAGGAATCCGCCTTCTGCATCTTCGATCACCGAATATGCAGTGTCGTTCTCCTCCTCGCCGAAGCGGCTGTTCCACTCCTCGCCGCCTGAGGCATTGAGCTTCACCAGCCACGCATCGGTGCTCCCCGAGGCATACCCCTCGATGATCCCCGCGACCAGGTAGCCGCCGTCGGTGGTCTGGATGATCGAGTAGGCGGTGGCATTCACCTCGGGCCCGCCGAAGGTCAGGTTCAGCACCTCATCTCCCGTGGCGTTGATCCCGACCACCCATGCATCGGAATGGGATCGATCGGCCCCGAGCGGGAGGGCAATCGAGCCTGCGAAGACGATCCCGCCGTCTTCTACCGGGATGATGTCGAACGCGGTGTCGTCCAGCGTGGATCCGTAAGGCGCGTCCGAGATCAGCGCTCCGTCTTCTTCATCGAGCACCCCCAGCCATGTGTCGGCCAGCCCGGCCCCGTTTGTATCCGTATCGCCCGCGAAGACCAGGCTCGCGTTCTCCGTTTGAATGATTGCATACGCAGATTCGTTGGTTCCCACACCACCGTAGGTCTGGTTCCAGACGACCGAGAGGTCGAATGCCGCGGCGCTTCCCGCGCCGAAGCACATCATTGCAAGGACAATGAGAACGACCCCTTTCGAACATTGCAGCATCGTGTATTCTACCCCCAATTCTATGTGAAATCCCGTTTCGCCCGTAGTGCTGGATGCTTCGGGTGATATCTGCGGTCCGATGACCCGCGGCAGCTCGCTCGTTCTTTCTCGCAGTCCTCAGGATCGGGCATGCCGGAAATCCGGTTCACGCATCGTCCCGACAACACTGGCGGAGAGGGATCAGGGGTGGAGTGGTGTATTCAACCATAAAAATGTAAGTGTGTAAATAATTTCTGTCCGGCAGGAATCTTCAGGAATAGGATGGTGCTCCGGTCCTTTTTAATGCGAGGGATGGCTACCGGGGTGGTTCGGCACCGCGGCCCTGCACAAACTGCACAACCCGCATGGCAGAGCGCGAGATGACTGAGACGCCTGCAGTGCTTCGCCGTCATGAGGAAACGGCGAAGGGTGTCTCCTGTGCAACTATCCGGATCCATCGCGGCGAAAAAAAGTGAAGTGGGCCGGATTGCAGGCATGAATTCTCTCATTTCCGGGAGAGAATGCGCCCGCGGGAGAGCGGGGATCCGGGGTTGATAGGATGACGCGTGGGTTACAGTATCGTTCCCCCTCCCCCGTTGACAGGCTCTCCATCCTCGCCATTGACCGGTTCCCCGTTTTCCTCATCGACCGGCTCACTGTCCTCACCATTGGCCGGTTCCCCGTTTTCCTCATCGACCGGCTCACCGTCCTCGCCGTTGACCGGTTCCCCGTTATCCTCATCGACCGGCTCACCGTTCTCGCCGTTGACCGGTTCCCCGTTTTCTCCATCGACCGGCTCACCGTCCTCACCGTCGAACGGTTCTCCGTTTTCTTCATCGACACCCTGATCTTCCACGACACCGGTGTAGTAGACAGTCTGGCTGTCGCTCACCTCAGAGCCTTCCGGATCCTCCGCGCTAACCGAGGCATCGATCTGCTGCGTTCCCTCGACTGCGTCCACCGACGTCTCGAAGCCCCACGTTTCGCCCGGATCGAGGATGTCGTTGCCGTCGTCGCCCTCGCCGGTGCCCGAAGCGGTAAAGCCGTCAGCACTGAGGGCTATACTGGTGAGGCCGACCTCACCGGTGTTGGTGACGTAGAAGAACAGCGAAACCGGCTCGTCTACCGGCACATCCGGCCCCGGCGATGCTGGATTGGTCTCGCCATCCACCTGCACTTCAAGGCCGATGGCGGGGACGCCACCCGCCTCCGGCCCGGTCCAGTATGCCACGTCGGTGTCGTTCACCTCGATGAAGCGATGCGTCCAGATCGAATCATAGTACTGAGCGGACACCGTGGCGGTGTTCATATGCTCGCCGGTCCCCGCTGTCGGTTCATCCCCCGGCCGCACGCGGTAATTCCATGTTTCTCCTGAACTCAGGAAGCCATCGCCATCACCATCGAGGGGGCCCTCGACTGTCACCATGGGATCAGATAGCACCACATTTGAGAGATACCTGTTGCCCGTGTTTTCCACGGTGTAGGTGATAATGACCGTGTCATTCGCATTTTCGAAGATGACCCCCGGGGGGTCGTCTGCATCCACTCCGTTGACGTACTTCTCGAGTTCGATGGCCGCCCACGGGGGCCCGGTCCAGTATGCTACGTCGGTGTCGGTCACCTCATTGCCTGCCGGATCTCGTGCGGTCACGGTGGCGGTGTTCATGTGCTCGTCGTGCCCCGAATCGGGGTCCTCCCCTATCGGCACATCGTAGTGCCATGTTTCTCCCGGACCAAGAACACTATCAAGCACATCGTTGCCATCTTCATCCTTTGGGCCGGATATCACCACATAGCTGTCTTTAAGCTCCACGTCAGAGAGGTCGACGTCGCCCGTGTTGGTCACGGTGAAGGTGTGGACGACTGACAGATCGTCGGTTTCGAAGACGACACCCGGCGGTTCGTCGGCTTCGACGTATTCTCGGGATGCAGGGTCAAAGATGTACTTCTCCAGATCGATAGAAGCTGCTCCTCCCGCCTCCGGCCCGGTCCAGTACGCCACATCGGTGTCGTTCACCTCGTTGCCCTGATAATCACGTGCGGTCACCGTAGCGGTGTTCATGTGCTCGCCGGTCCCCGCTGTCGGTTCCTCCCCCGGCCGCACGCGGTAATTCCATGTTTCAAAATGACCCAGTACGCCATCGCCATTATCATTGAGGGGCCCCTCGACGGTCACCATGGGATCGGTGAGTACTACATTCTCGAGTGAATATTCACCGATGTTGGTCACGGTGTAGGTGATGTTGACCGTGTCATTCGCATTTTCGAAGATAACCCCCGGCGGCTCGTCCGCATCCTCACCGTTGGCGTACTTTTCCAGATCGATGGCTGCACACGGAGGCAGGGTATAATATGCCACGTCGGTGTCGGTCACCACATTGCCTGCCGGATCCTGTGCGGTTACATTAGCTGTCCATATTCGTAATCTCTCTCCGTATACGCAATCAGCATCGGGCCCCCTCTCGGGATACTGGTATTCCCATGTTTCTCCCGGGCTCAGGATGCTATCATCTCCAATGTCCCCAAAGGGGCCGACTGTTTTGGCCCAATCGCTCGGATCTCCATATCCAACCTCGTAAGCGAGTTCATCGATTTCCACGTTGATGAGGTCGACGTCGCCGGTATTGGTCACGGAATAATAAGGTTGGATGTCCGGCCCCGTCCTCGTGAATACGACTCCCGGCGGTTCATTGGCTTCGAGATAGATGCCGGACACAGGGTCCTGGATGTACACTTCAAGCTCTATCCTCGCCTCGAATGCCCCGGTGCCGTTGTAGTGGCTCGGGTCCGAGTTATCCACTTGTGCCGTGGAGAAAGTGCCGCTCGCCGTGGCGTTGTTTGCATACTGACCCGCGTCGGCGGTGCCGTTGGCCTCGTAGACCCACGTCTCTCCAACCTCGAGGATGCCGTCGGCGTCATCGCCGCTCGCCGGGCCGCTGATAGAGCCGATCACATCATCGAGCAGCTCGATCTCGAAGAGCGGCACAAGCCCGGTGTTGGTGACGTTGTAGGTCCAGTTCACCGTGGCGTTGACGGGGATCGACGGGCCCGGCGGCTCGTCCGCATCCTCGCCGTTCGTTGCCTTCTCGACATCGATTCCGATGGTCGAGACGTTCACCAGGCCTGCGTCCCATGTTCTATCTTTCTCGTTCTCGGAAAGTTCAATCGGCCCCGTCCTGCCGGTGGTGGTGTCCGCGTCGCTGTCGAGGGCCGGGTTTGCGCCCTGCTCCTCGAGGGTGAATACATAGCCTTCCGGCCGGATGAACCGGAGCGAATAGGTGCCCGCTTTCAGGCTGCAGAAGCAGTAGCGGCCCTCGGAATCCGTGGTTCTCGACCTGATCTGTACGTCCTCGGCATCGTAGAGGATGACCTTGACCCCCTTGATGCCGGGCTCGCCGCTCTCCTGGATGCCGTTGCCGTTGCGGTCCTCCCAGACGAAGTCGCCGATCTTGGCCCTGGGAACCGGTTTCGGGACCGGCGTGGGTTTGGGCGTTGGTACAGGCGCAGGGCCGGGCGTCGGTCCGGGCGAAGGTGCCGGCGCCGGTTCGATCACCTCGTCCAGCCTGACCGCCCAGGCGTCCGGGGAGGGCGGCTGCTCATCCGCGGTCACATTGAACACGCCGGCAAACACGTAAGCAGTCTCGGAGATGCGGATGATCGACCGGGCGAGATCCTGGTTTGATCCTCCCAGTGCACCATTCCACTCCTCCTCGCCGCTCGGATCGAGTTTGATCAGCCACGCGTCGACGTTGCCGGATCCGTAGTCCTCGATGCTCCCGGCGACCAGAAGGCCTCCATCGGGAGTATCTGCGGCGGAGCGTGCCGTGGCATTGACATCAGGCCCGCCGTAGGTTGCTTCGAGCAGGGGAGCTCCCGTGGCGTTGAACCGCAGGTACCACGCATCGGTGTCGGTACGGTTCTCGCCGGTGAAGAAGGTGGTGGTGACGACAAACGAGAAGTTCTGGGCATTTTCCTGGAATATATCCCATCCCGTGTCGTTTCCTGCGCCGCCGAAGGTCGCATTCCAGAGCTCCATGCCGGTGCTGTTCGTCTTCACCACCCAGCCGTCGGCTTCTTCGGCCTCAAACGACTCGGTGGAGCCCGCAAGCAGGAAATTCCCCTCCTCGTCTTCGATCACCGAAAAGGCGGTGTCGTTCCTCTCCCCGCCGAAGCGGCTGTTCCATTCCTCTTCGCCGGTGGCATTGATCTTCACCATCCACGCATCGGTGTTTTCGGATTCGTAGCCCTCGATACTGCCCACGAAGAGGTACCCCCCGTCACCGGTCTGGATGATCGTGTATGCCGAGGCATTGACCTCGGGCCCGCCGAAGGTCCGGTTCAGCACCTCATCTCCCGTGGCGTTGATCCCGACCACCCATGCATCGGTGTGGTACAGGTCGCCCTCGAGCGGCAGGGCCGTGCTTCCAGCGAAGACGATGCTGCCGTCATCGCTCTGGATGACGTCGAATGCGGTGTCGTTCAGGAGCGTTCCATACGCCGCGTCCGAGAGCAGCGCCCCGTCATCTGCATCGAGCAGCACGAGCCACGCGTCGGCCAGCCCGGCGCCCTGCGCATCCGTGTCTCCCGCGAAGATCAGGCTCGCATTCTCTGCTTGAATAATCGAATATGCCGATTCGTTTGTCTCCTCATCGCCGTAGGTGGTGTTCCATACGACCGAGAGTTCGAACGCCGCCGCGGTTCCACATCCGAGGCACATCATCACCAGGACGATGAGGGCGGCACCTTTCAATACTCGTTGCATTCGTCAACTTCCCCCTGTCATTCGTAACTATCCCTCTCGCGCGGTGGGTGTGTGCTCGGTGGCTTCCCTGCATTCGTGCATGCAGCAAGCTCACGCGATTATGGCGGTCTCAGCTGCGATGTACAGGTATTCTGGCTATGATACATCGCAGGCTCGCGGTCTTTCTGCGAATGGGGACGGGGGGTAGTATTACTATACTGCCATAAAAATATTTGCAGGAAAATAATTCATGATCAGAATCGCATGATCCCGGGGTGAGGTTCCCCTCTCTTCTTCTCCGGTGCGCAGGAGAAGAGCGGTAGAGTTTTTGTACCTCTGCATCCACACTGTTGCATGAAACTGCTGCTGGTCATCGCACCCGAGAATTTCAGGGATGAGGAACTTGAAGTACCTCGTTCCGTATTCGATCGCCACGGCATTGGCTATGATATCGCGTCCACAAAGACCGGGATATGTTCGGGGATGCTGGGTGCAACCGCCGAAGCCACCCTTGCGCTGGACAAGGTCGTTTCTGATGAGTATGCGGGCATCGTGATCGTGGGCGGGATAGGAGCGCAGGACCATCTCTGGGACAATGCAGCGCTGCAGGACCTCGTCAGGACATTCTTTGAGTCAGGAAGTGTGGTCGCCGCGATCTGTCTCTCCCCGGTCGTGCTCGCGAAAGCCGGCATCCTCAAGGGCCGGGAGGCGACGGTATTTCGGAGTCCTGCCTCCGTGAAGGAAATGAAAAAGGGCGGTACTGTGCTCGTCGACATTCCGGTGGTTGCAGACATGGACCTGATTACGGCGGCGGGCCCTTCGGTGGCAGAAGCGTTTGCTGAAGCGATCGTGGATAAACTGGTGTGCTGAATCCCGGGTGAAGAGCGACCGTGGTCAGTTGGGATCAGTGCACCATCGTTGTCCCCGCCTATAATGAAGCGGAGCGCATCGACCGGCTCTTAAACGATCTGGGTGGTTTCGAAGGACATCTGGTGTTTGTGTGCGACGGAAACGATGCCACCGCCGAAACCATCCGCAGGTTCGCGGATCGCCATCCCGAACTCTCGCTCCTCTGCCTTGAGTTCGGGTATCGCCTTGGCAAAGGCGGAGGCGTTCTGGAGGGCATAAAGGCGGCAGATACGCCCTTCGTGGGATTCATGGATGCCGACGGATCGACCCCGCTCGGGGAGATGATGAAGCTCTTTGCGATGCTCGAGGGGGCCGAGGCAGCCATCGGCTCACGCTGGCTGCAAGGTTCGAAGATCGTGATCGCCCAGGGGTGGTGGCGCCGTCTGCAAAGCAGGATATTCAACGCCTTGGTGCGGGTGCTCTTCGGACTGGACTTCCGGGACACCCAGTGCGGGGCGAAAGCGTTTCGCAGGGATCCCCTCGATGTGGTGCTACCATCGATGGTCTCGAAGGGCTTCGAATTCGACGTGGAACTCCTCTGGCGCCTGCAGAATGCCGGGTGCAGGATCGAGGAGGTGCCCATACGGTGGATCAACCGCGGAGACTCCCGCGTGGGGGGTGCGGATGGGCTGGGCATGATCATTGCGCTCGTCCGCCTGCGATGCAATCCCTCCGGGGCACCGGAATGAGAGGGGACGGGAAAACGTATCAAAGCCGGAGTGCCGGGTACCGCTTCCCGTGAACAAAGTTAATCGGGACTGGTGCGCCTGATGCGCACCGATTCGGCGTGGGCATGCAGCCCCTCCGCATCGGCGAGCGCCTCGACCACGTCGCCGATGGCCTCGAGTCCGCCCCGGTCGATGATCTGGACGGTCGAGGTTTTACAGAAGTGGCGCACGTCGAGGCCCGAGTAGAGTGCGGCATAACCCGCCGTGGGAAGGACGTGATTGGTCCCCGAGGCGTAATCGCCGCAGGCCACCGGCGCGAACGGGCCGACGAAGATCGATCCCGCATTGCGCACTCTGGTCAGGACGGCGAGGGTGTCCGCCACCTGGATGGAGAGGTGTTCGGGGGCGATTGCGTCGATTGCCTCGACGCCGGCGGCGAGGTCGTCCACGATGATATAGCCGGAATTGCCCAGTGCCTGGTCGATGATATCCTTTCTCGGTGCATTCGCGGAAAGCCGGACCACCTCTGCCCCCACCGCGCCGGCGAGATCGGGGTCGGTGGTGACGAGGACGCAGGCGGCATGGGGGTCATGCTCCGCCTGGGCGAGAATGTCCGCGGCGATGAAGGTGGGGTTGGCGCTCCCGTCGGCGATGATGCCGATCTCGCTGGGGCCCGCGGGGAAATCGATCTCCGCGTGGTCGCGCAGGAGCATCTTTGCCGCTGTGACATAGACGTTTCCGGGCCCCACGATCTTCTGTACCGGTGCGATGGTTTCCGTGCCCAGCGCCATGGCGCCGATCGCCTGTGCGCCGCCCACCCGGTAGATCTCGTCGACGCCGGCGATGTCAAGGGCGAGGATGGTGAGCGGGTGAATCGGTGGCGGGGAGCAGCAGCATATTTCCGCGACGCCTGCCACACGTGCGGGAACGGCGGTCATCAATGCGGTCGAGGGGTACGCCGCCCGCCCGCCGGGCACATAGCAGCCGATCCGGTGCAGGGGCGTGGTCTTGACCCCGAGGGTGATGCCCGGTTCCACCTCCTGCAGCCAGAGATCATCCGGCTTCTGCAGCTCGTGGAACCGGGTGATGCGCGCTTCCGCCTCGATGAGGCTCTCGGTGAGGCGGTAGTCGACATCCTCGAAGGCCTGGTCGCGCTCTTCCTCGGTGACCGCGAGCTGCTCGAGGTCGATTCCGTCAAACTGCCGGGTAAGCGCGAACAGTGCGGCGTCGCCCTCGCTCTTCACCCTGCCGATGATCTCCCCCACGGCAGGCCGTACTTCGTCGAGGCTCGACCGCCGGGTGGCCGTCCAGTCATCAATCTCCAGCGCCTTCCACATAGCGGAAAAAAAATCGGTGTCTGAGGGGTTATGGGTTTCGGCATCCTGGGGGGCTTCACCCTGACCTTCTTACGTTCCTGAGAACGGCCCCGTCCTGAAGTAAATAGTATTAATTTAACATATTTTAAATGTAAACAATAAAATGTAAAACTTTATGCAGAATGGCAATGAATATGTGTTCCATGGAACTCACGCATGTCATTCCTGTGCTTACTGCGGTGCTCTGCGCCGCAGTTTTTTTGTGCGGGTGCACGGGCACGGAGACGGATCAGGTCCCGCAGAACACCGGGGCGAAGACTCTCGTAATATTCCATGCCGGCAGCCTGACCAGCCCCTTCGAAAAGATGGAAGCGGAGTTTGAGGCAGCCTACCCGCATGTGGATGTACAGCTCCGCCCCGGCGGGAGCACGGCGATAATCAAGGAGGTCGTCGAGCTTGACAAGCGCGCCGACGTCCTCGCATCGGCGGATTATGCCCTCATCCCCACGCTCATGGTGCCCGAGGATGCGACCTGGTATGCTACCTTCGCCAAGAATACAATGGTGTTGACCTACACCGACCAGAGCCTGTATGCCGATGAGATCAACGCCGACAACTGGTACGAGATCCTGGCCCGCGATAATGTGCGCTGGGCGTTCTCCGACCCGAACCTCGACCCCTGCGGCTACCGCACACCCATGGTCATCCAGCTCGCTGAACTGCACTACGGCGACGATCAGATCTTCGAGAACACTATCGGCAAGAACAGCAAGATCACGGTGACCGAGGAAGACGGGGTCTTCCTGATCGACGCCAGTAACCCCGAGCCCACCGGCCAGCTCTCGATCCGGCCCAAGAGCGTGGAGCTCGTGCAGATGGTGCAGTCCGGCGGCATCGATTATGCGTGGGAGTACCGCAGCGTGGCCGTCCAGAACGATCTGAAATTCGTGGAGCTTCCCGAGCCGATCGACCTCTCCTCGATCGCGTATGCCGATACCTATGCTCGGGTGAAGGAGGAGTGCGGAGGTGTGACCCAGACGGCGAGCCCCATCGTCTACGGCGTCACCGTGCCGTCGAATGCCGACAATCCTGAGCTCGGTCTCGCCTTTGTGGAGATGCTGATCGGTCAGACAGGACAGAGGATTATGGAAGAGGATGGACAGCCGCCCATCGTTCCGGCGGGAGGCTACCTTGATGTTCCTGGGGATCTTGGTCTCCTTGTCGAGCAACAATCCTAATTCTTTTCATTTCCATGCCCGAATGTTTAACGGCAATAGTTGAAATTTGAATCAGCGATACTTTCGTATAAAAACTAGAAAATTCAGAATATTTCAGTGATATGCCATGCGCACCACCTCCCGTCTACCTGATCCCTGTATCATCTCGTTTTCCCTGATCGGCGGGCTTATTATCGGGCTGACCGTGCTCGCGCTGCTCAATGTGGCGGCAACGCAGCTGTCCGATATCCCGTTTCTCATTGCGACGGCAACGGACAGCGGCGTGATCAATGCAATCGCGGTGACCATGGGGGCAGGGCTGAATGCCGTTTTCATCCTCATGATTGTCGGCACTCCGCTCGCCTACGTCCTTGCACGCACCGATTTCCGTGGCAAAGGAGTGGTGGAGGGCCTTGTGGACATTCCCATCATGCTCCCCCACACCGTCGCCGGCATCCTGGTCTACCTCCTGTTCATGCGGAGGGGGCTTCTGGGGGCGCCGCTCTATGAGATGGGGATATCTTTCGAAGATGCCTATCCGGGCATCGTTGTAGCCATGCTCTTTGTTTCGGCGCCCTATTACGTCAACTCGGTGCGGGAGGGGTTTGAAAAGGTCCCGGTACACCTCGAGAACGTGGCGAGGACGCTGGGAGCCACCCGGTTCCAGACCTTCACACGCGTGGTGCTCCCCCTGAGCGTGCGCCATATTTTCAACGGAAGTATCCTTGCCTGGGGCAGGGCCATCGGCGAGTTCGCTGCCATTATCATGATCGCCTACTACCCATTCGTGATCTCGACCCTCATCTATTACACCTTCACTACCAGCGGTATCAAGGCAAGCAGCACCGTTGCGTTCGTGATGATCCTCGCCTGCTTTGCGGCTTTTATTATCCTGCGCCTTCTCACGCGCTACACGGGGAGGTACGATGATCGAGTTTGACCACGTCTCCCTGCGGCTGGGGAACTTCTCCCTCAGGGATGTCTCATTCAAGATTCGACAGGGTGACTTCTACTTTATCCTCGGCCCGTCCGGTGCGGGAAAAACGGTGCTTCTCGAGGGAATCGCCGGCCTCCACTCGCCGCAATCCGGGCGCATCCTCCTGCGCGGCGAGAATGTTGTCGGTATCCCTCCCGAATACAGGCGCGTATCCCTGGTCTATCAGGATTATTCCCTGTTTCCGCACATGACCGTTGCCAAAAATATCGCCTTCGGGCTGAAGATGCAGGGAGTGGACCGCCACACCATTGAACAAAAAGTTGAGGATCTCCTTGCGGCCTTCAACATCGGAACGCTCCGCGATCGACATCCCCTTACCCTCTCGGGCGGGGAGCAGCAGCGGGTGGCGATCGCCCGTGCACTGGCCGTGGATCCTGATATTCTCCTTCTGGACGAGCCGTTCTCAGCGCTCGACCCCCTGACCAAAGAAAAATTCATCGAGGATCTGCGGGAGATACACCGGACGCGCGATCTCACCATTGTCCAGGTGACGCACGCCCGTGATGAGGCCATGCGCCTTGCCACCCGCGTGGCGGTCATCATCGAGGGAAAGCTCGCTGCCGAGAACGATGTGGAGCGGATTTTCAACGCACCGGAGACCTGTGAGGTGGCGCGGTTTGTGGGCATCGAAAATGTCCTTGAGGGCAGGATCGTCTCCAGCAGCGATCACGTGGTGAGAGTTGAGACTGGGGCGGCGACGATCATTGCCGTCTCTGACCTTCCGGAGGGAGAGGAGGTTGCCGCCTGTTTCCGCGCGGAAGATGTGACCCTGGCGCCGCCCTCAAGCGCGCGGTCGAGCGCCCGGAATGCATTCGAGGGGATTATCACCCGGTTCACGCCCATGGGCCCTCTGATGCGGGTCTCCATCGACTGCGGGTTTCCCCTCGTCGCCACGGTTCTACGAGACACGGTGAAAGAGATGGGGCTCACCCCGGGATCGAGCGTCCGGGCTTCTGTCAAGGCGAGCATCGTCCACCTTACGGTAAGATAACAGGTAATGACAAAG
>DSDF01000033.1 GCA_011048835.1 Methanoculleus sp.
CCCCGCCGTGCTTGATGCCGACCATATCATCGCCAGCAACGGGTTCCGTGTCGAGATCATCCTCGCCTGCACGGGCATCCAGAGCATCGCGATCATGCTCGGCGTTGCGGCGGCGGTCCCCACAACCACGAGGCAGAAAGTGCTCGCCCTGCTGGTCGTCGTGCCGGTGATCTATCTCCTGAACCTCGGCCGCAACGTATTCGTCATTCTCGCCTACACGGGGCAGTGGTTTCCCTATCTCCCGGAAATTGCATCGAACGGCGAGTATGGTTTTGAGAGTTTTTTCTGGGCCCACAATGTCATCTGCGAACTCCTTGCGCTGGTGGCCCTGATCGCCATTGCCTATGGGTTGTTCCTTCTCATTCCCCGCCTTGGATCACTGGCGGACGACCTGTTCTCCCTCTACCGGGCCGAGCTTATGAGAGTTGCCGGTAGAGGTAGATGATCCGCTGGATCGCGGAAAGATTGGTGCAGAGCGCAATGATAAGGATGGAAACCCACATCAGCCCGGTCACCCCGCCGACGATCAGGACGAGAAGTGTTTCCGGGCGCCCGAAAAACCCGACTCCTTCGAGCGGATCGTTGATTTTGCCCTGTACACGTTCTGAATAACCCACTTCCGCATAGACGACGGGTTTGATAAAGGTATTCATCATCGATCCGATGATGGCGAGCGCCGCCACCCCTGCATCCGCGATTTCGGCCACGGGCAGGATGAGGCTGATGCTGGCCATCCCGGAGATGCCGATGCCCAGAAGTGCGAGGCCGTCCACGTACTTGTCAACAATCCAGTCAAATACCGCCCCGAACTGGCTTTCCCTGTCCATTTTCCGGGCGACGGTCCCGTCGATAAGATCGAGGACCCCGGAGAGGAACAGCAGGATGCTGCCCGCCAGGAACGCCTGGATGGAGAAGAGATACGCGCAGGTGATGCCGAAGAGAAGGGAGATGAGGGAGATCTGGTTGGGGGTCATCCCTATCCTGATGAAGACTCCGGCAAGCGGCTCCAGGCGCTCAATGACGTAGGGACGGAGGGCGGTAATATTCATGCGTCTTCATTGCAACAATTGGCGTAAACGCCATTAAATCTTGTTTTTATTTTGTCTCTCCGCACGCTCCGGGCGAAGAGTGGTGCGCCGGTTTCGGACTGCGCTGCAGAACTACTTTAAATATGCACAATATACCCTTAGGCAAGGGGTTTTATGTCATTCCAGCGCAACAGGCCGTACGTTCTCATCATGTCGGAAATAACCGTGGACGGCAAGCTGACCTTGCAACGCGGCGCATCCAGTAAAATTCTCATGCAGTATATGGATCACGAGACCGAGCTCCTCCTTCATGCGACGCGTGCGGAATATGACGCCATCATGGTCGGGTCACGCACTATCGCCATCGACAACTCGTATCTCACCGTTCGACTCGTCGAGGGAACGCAGCCGGTGCGGGTTATCCCGAACAGCATGGCCGACATTTCACTCGATGCCAATGTCCTGAACCGTGACGCGCCCACCCTGATCGCGGTGTGCGCGCAGGCGCCTGCCGACCGGGTCGGTGCGATCCGGGAGCGGGGTGCCGACGTGGTGGTGGCAGGCGAGACGAGGGTCGATCTGCCGCTCCTGATGCAGATCCTCGCCGAGACCTACGACGTGAAGAGGCTTATGGTGGAAGGCGGCCCGACCCTGAACTACCACATGCTGCACCACGGCCTTGTGGATGCTGTCCGCCTCATCCATCTCCCCTTTATCGTGGGCGGGGAGGATACGCCTTCACTGGTCGGCGGACCGCATATTGAGTCCGTGGAGGAGATGTACCGCCTCCAGCTGACGGCCCACTACCTCTGCGGGAGCAATCTGGTGACAGAATATTCCGTCCTGTACGGGGAGTGACCCGGTGGCATGGCTCGATGACGAAGTCCGGCGCATACAGTCCCGCGAGAAATCAAAAAAGCGCAGAAAGTTGATTGGTGCACTCGCGGTTGTATTCGTGATCATCGTAGCACTCGCGATTGCCGGACTCCTCGTCACCTATGCCGAGGAGCGAAAGATCACGGTGATCAGGATCGAGGGAACGATGGTCACCGGCAATTTCTACGGTGACGGCTTTGTGGGGAGCGAGTTCGTGGGGATGGAGCTCAGACGAGCCGCCGACGACCCTCTCGTCGAGGCCATCGTGCTCAGGGTGAACAGCCCGGGCGGGTCGCCTGCCGCTGCGCAGGAGATTATCCGTGATCTTGAGTATGCACGGGCGCGAAAACCGGTGGTCGTGTCCATGGGGGATATGGCGGCATCGGCCGCCTACTATGTCAGTTCCCACGCCGATCGCATTTATGCCAGCCCCGACACCATCACGGGAAGCATCGGCACCGCCTGGACGTTCTACGATCTCAGCGACTACCTCGAGGAGGAGGGGATTGGTGTCGATGTGGTGAAATCCGGTTCGAAGAAGGATATGACGTCTGGCTATCGCCCCCTCACCGAGGAGGAGCGCGCATATGCCCAGGAGCTCGTCGATCGGAGTTACGAGGCGTTTATGGCGGATATCGTGGCGCAGCGGGAGATCTCTCCCGATATTCTCGAGGACGCCCGGCTCTTCCGGGGCGAGGAAGCACGTGCCGTCGGGCTCATCGATGATCTGGGCAACCTCTATGATGCCATCGAGGGTGCCCAGGTCCTCGCCGGGACCGCTAGATCATCGCTTCCGGCGGTGCTTTCATGAATTCCCTGCACACCGTGGTGGCGTAGGTTCCGGGGGGGAGGGTAAACCGGAGCCCGAGGGTGCGGTCCGCCGCATCGACGCCGATCGCCGTTGTGATCAGCGCGGGGCGGAACGCTCCTGCGAACCGCACGCCCACCACGGCGGAGATGCGCGCAAAATCGCTCTTCTGTACGCCGTCATCCTCCATGCTGCCCACCGCGAAATCCTCCATGCGGCCTCGCACTGCCGGCGCCTCCCCGCCAGGGATGCCGAGGGCGATGACGCAGCGTTTGCGGCGGAGGTGGACGGCGGCGGTATGCCGGTTCTGTTCGGTGACGAGATCTGCCTTGCCGTTTCCAAAGAGCAGCACATCGCCCGGGACGGGCTCTTGCATGGGCCATGCCTCCTCCATCCTCCTGCTGAGCGTCATGTTGAAGAGGTACGACTGGTAGGCGCTCACGAACATGGACAGCAGTTTGGGAGGGAGGGTCTGCAGGGCCCCCCTGTAGTCGTCCTGGTGGCCGACGAGGTGGTGCAGCAGGGCCCGTTCGTACCTGAGCTGGACAGGAAACACCCCGAGCACCTCCCGCGCATCCATGGTCTCTGCATAGAGCGTCCGTGCCGTCCTCGTCTCTTCGGGCTCGATTGCGTGCGCTTCCCCGACATATACCCGCACTGCGTCCTTGAATTCGCCCCGCAGCATGTGCAGGCCCACCTTATGGGTGACCGGGCGAAGGCCCCCGAACCGCTGGATGCCGAAGTAGTTGGGAAGGCCGGATGCCGCGGCAGCCGCGACGATCGCTGTCTCCGCTTCGAGGTCCTCCGCCCGGCAGTCGCGGATGGTGATGGCGAAGCGGTTGCCCTCGAGGTCGCCGAGGTTGAGAGGGGTGCGGGCGCGGCCCACCGCCTCGATTGCAAGATCGCGCAGGGTGATCCGTTCGAGGTCGTCGGGCGATGCGTCGTAGATGGAAATATACTGGGTCGTCACCGCGCGCCGGTCTTTGGTGCCCGCCCAGCCGATGCGGCGGTGGCTGATCCCGAGCGCCCGGGCAATTTCCTTGACCGCCCGCTGGGTCTCCCAGTTTCTCTTGGTCAGGCGGCAGATGAGGTGGGCCCCCTCGTCGCCGATGGCGAGCGGCAGTTCCTCGACCACGAAATCCTCCGGCGCGGTGCGGAGCACGCCCCCGATCCCTGGCGTGTCGGTTGCGTAGTAGCGCATGCCGAGGTCGTGCTCGAGGGGGTGGGGCGTGGGTTTCATAGCAGGGAGAGACCGCCGCATATCCGGTCGAGATCCTCCGTTTTCGCCGGTCCCAGCCCGAGTGCGGTCACGGTGCCCGGGGGGATCTCCGTCAGTCCCGCGTCGCTGATGAGGGATGCGGCGATGCCCGCCTGTTCTGCAATGACCTTGAGCTCGTAGAGCTCCCGCGCACTGGTCACTTTCAGCACCACTTTTTTCTGTCCCTCGGCAAGCCATTGCTTTTTGAGCGTCCTGTCCGCCTTTTCACAGGCGCCGACCGCTGCATGGGCGATCTGTGCGCATTTTTTCCCGCAGCTCATTTTAATATCGTTTCTGATGATAAGGCACTGCTTCCACCTGAATTCGGGATCGGCTGTCATCTCCATATCATGTGAGGACTTCTGCAACAAATAGGTTATTTGGCTCCTTTGCGAACCTTGATGTCAAGGATGGACGGGCGACGGGTGTACGATGTGGTCGTGGTCGGCGCGGGGCCCTGCGGGAGCGCAGCGGCCCGGGCATGTGCGGACCGGGGGCTGGCGACCCTTGTTGTCGAGGAGCACGCCACCATCGGCCACCCGGTCCAGTGCGCGGGCCTGCTCAGCTGCGCGGCGTTCGCCGCGTGCGGGGTGTCCGGGCGATCGGTGATCCAGCAGGTGCGCGGGGCCCGGGTGGTCACGGAATTCGGCTCAGAGCTGGTATTCGATGCCAGGGCCCCGAAGGCGGTGGTGGCGGACCGGGGTGAGCTCGATCGCGAGATGGCGGAGGCGGCGGCCCGATCGGGCGCGGCGATCCGGCTCAAGACCGCGGTGGTGGGCAGACACGACGGGGAGCTCGTCACGAGGGGGGTCGACGGGACGGGGCGCATCCGGTCGCAGCTGGTGATCGCCGCCGACGGGCCCCGGAGCAGCATCGCCCGCATGCTGGGACTGCAGCGGGCGCCGGTCTATCTCTCCGGGATTCAGGCGGATATCGTGCGCCCCATGGACGGGCGCTACGTGGAGCTCTATCCTGACTGCTCGCCGGAATTCTTCGGGTGGGCCATCCCCGCAGGGCACCATCGCGCCCGGGTCGGGCTCTGCGGGACGCAGGACGTGAAGGAGCGGTTCATGCATCTTCTCACGACCGTCGGGGGGGGTGGCTGCCTTCATCTTGTCACCGGGACCATCCCCCTCGGCGTGATGCCGCAGACCTATGGAAGCCGCACCCTGTTCGTCGGGGATGCGGCCGGGTTCGCGAAGCCCACCTCGGGCGGCGGGATCTACACGGGGGTGCGGTCGGCCAAGCTTGCCGCAGAGGTTGCCGCACAATGCTGCGATGAGGGAGATTTTTCCGACCATGCCCTGAGCCGGTACGAGAAACACTGGAAGGAGGATTTCGGGCACGAACTTGCGCTCGGGTTCCGGCTGTTCCGGCTACGGCAGCGCCTCGGTCCGGCCCGGACCGATCAGCTGGTCCGCACCCTCAACGATCCAGACCTGATCGCGGAGATCGTGCGCCACGGCGACATGGACCGGCCCGGGGCGCTGGTGCACCGCCTCGCCAGAAATCCCGTACTGGTCAAACATTTTTTCTCATTCTGTGGGAACGAATTGAAAAATGTAATAATCAAGTAACACTGTTAATAGATTTTAACACATAGGGTAAGATATATAATCAATAAAGTGTTACAGATCGCTCAGGTGTATGTATGCACATTCCTGATGCGTTTCTACCGATTGGCCAGGCGATCGTCTACTGGATTATCGCCCTCGTATTTTTTGCGCTTGCCCTGCGATGGGCGAACCGTGAACTGAATGAAGCCCGGATCCCGCTGGTAGCCGTTCTGGCGGCGGGCATTTTCGCCCTGCAGGCGTTCAACCTCCCCATCGCCATGGGGACCAGCGGGCACCTGGTGGGCGGAGCGCTCGCCGCAATCGTGCTCGGCTCGCCGTACGGGGCCGTGTTCATCCTGACCCTGGTGCTGATTATCCAGGGATTCATCTTCGGTGACGGCGGCATCACCGTCATGGGGGCCAACATCATCAATATGGGGGTCATCGGCGGTTTTGTTGGGTTCTATTCGTACCAGGGCCTGAAAGCCGCATTCGGCTCGCCGTACATGTCCGCGGGGATCGCCGCATGGCTTGCGTGCGTTATCCCCGCCCTCGCTGCATCGGTGGAGCTGTTTTTCGCCGGCACATTCCCGCTCGTCCCGGGACTGATCGCCATGGGGACGTACCATGCGGTCATCGGGGTCATCGAGGGCGCTATCACGGCGATTGCTCTCTACCTGATCGCAACCGTGCGCCCGGATATCCTTGCAATGCCGGCAGGGGCGGTGGCGTCATGATGGAGACGCGGCAGCTGGTCGTTGCCGGGGTGGCACTCGCCCTCGTCATCGGCGTGACCGCGGTGTTTTTCGCCTCCGGGGATCCCGACGGCCTTGAGAGCTCTGCATTCTATGTTCAGGGGGAAAAGACCCTGACCGGCGACGCTCCCGAGGAGGGAGATCCGGAGGCCATCGGTGCGGGGACATTCGCGTACGAGGCGCCGATGCCTGACTACACGCTCGGGGAGGAAGCCGGAAAGGCCGGGGAAGTCATGGCGATCATTGCCGGTATCGTGCTATCGATGGTTGGGGTCTTTGCCGTTGCCAGGGTTGCAGCGGCAGGAAGAGCCTGACTTTTTCTTTTCCGGGAGATACCTGTATCCATGCACATCCTGGAGACGAGGGATCTCAGCCACTCCTACGGGGAGGGAATACACGCGTTGTGCGGGGTGAATTTCATTGCCCCGAGAGCCTCGACCATTGCCGTGCTGGGCCCGAACGGCGCGGGCAAGAGCACGCTGTTCAAGCACTTTAACGGTCTGCTCTTCCCGACGTCCGGGGAGGTGCTCTATCGGGGGGAGGCGGTCTCCCGGGCAACCGTGCGCGAGGTGCGCAAGCAGGTGGGCATCGTCTTCCAGAATCCCGATGACCAGATCTTTTCGCCGACGGTCCGGGAGGATGTGGCGTTCGGCCCGGTGAACCTCGGGCTCGATGCCGAAACGATCGAGCACCGGGTCAGCGGGGCACTGGATCTTCTGGGGATCGAGCACCTTGCGGATCGGCCCCCCCATCACCTCTCCGGCGGGGAGAAGAAACGGGTCGCCATCGCCGGGGTCATCGCCATGGAGCCGCAGGTGCTCGTCCTCGACGAACCGAGCTCAGGACTCGACCCGCAGGGGGTGGATACCCTGACGGCGTTCCTCAGGACCCTCCCCCGGCGGTTCGGGATGACGATCATCTTCTCCACGCACCACGTTGATCTCGTCCCCGAACTCGCTGACTATATCTATGTGCTCGACCGTGGAGCGGTCATCGGGAAAGGAACGGTCGAGGAGCTGTTTCTGAGGAATGACCTCCTCCAGAGGGCGAGGCTGCGGGAACCCCCCATGATGCGGCTCGTCCGCATCCTGCGGGAGAATGGCGTCGATATCACCACCGGCTATGCGCAAGAGGAGATCGAGGACGCGATCGTGAACCTGCTACGGGAAAGGACATGTTAGAGCTGCTCGCCTCGATCGAGCGCGATGCCGGGCGTTGTAGCGCTATCCACGCCCTCGATGCACGCGTGAAGCTGATCATGTCGGTCGCGGTCATCGTCGCCGCGGTCGCCTACCCGTATACGGTCTCGGTGTACTGGCTCGGCCTGCTCTTCGGTGCGTTTTTCATCGTTCTCTGGGCGGCGTCCCGGCTCTCCCCCCGCACGTATCTCAGGCGCTTTCTCATGGTGCTGCCATTCGGGTTCTTCCTGATCGTCCTGCAGATCTTTTTCGAAAATCCCCACTACGAATCGTTCTCCCCGATTCGCATCCTGCCCTTCGGGATCACGGTCTATGCGGAATCGGTCGAGTTTGCATCGATCCTCATGGTGAAATTCCTCGTCTGCATCTCTTTTATCATCCTTCTCTCTTCCACTACGCCCGTTCAGGATCTTCTCGGGGGGGCACGGAGGCTGGGCCTCCCCTCGATCATGGTGCTCTCGCTCGGCATGATGGTGCGCTATCTCTTCGTCTTCGCCGGCATGTATGACCGGGTGAGCGCTGCCCTTGCCGCGAGGAGTTTCCACCCCCTCGATGCAGATCTCCCCTACCGCTACCGCATCCGCACGCTGGGCTATACCATGGGGATGTTCTTCCTCCGGAGTTTTGAGCAGGGGGAACGGACATATGCGTGCATGCTCTCCCGTTGCTACGGGGCGGACTACTTCGACTCGCTCCCCCCAAAACCGCTCACCGGACAGGACCTCTCTGCATTGATCTCCTCGACACTGGTCGTGGTCGCAGGATCGGTCGCCTGCTGGGTGCTGACTGCATGAGCTGAGGGAAAGGCGCACTCTTTTTGTAGATCCCCGTAGTATTGCATGGCATGGAGAGCCAGTTCGGTCGCGGGTTTGTCACCAATCTTGTTCTGATCGCCAAACATTTCGGGCTCCCTCCCGACGAGGCATGGGTCGGGGTTGCCGACCATATCACCGAGATGGAGCTGCCCGGCCGGTTCAGGGGGACCCCTGTCGAGGAGCTGACCACGAATTTGCGCAAGCGCATCCTGTGGCACCAGGCCGGGGTGATGGACAGGGAGGACGCGGCCGAGGTGGTCAGGGCCCTGAACCGTCTCGTGGTTGCCATCGACCGGGAACTGGGTATCGAGGACCCGCAGGTGGGCAAATATGACTGAGGCGGAACCTCTTTCCACAGATTAATGGTGTGGCAGAACCAATTACTACTGTGATTGTCTATCCGAACGTAATTTTCTCATTCAATAGAGATTTTCTTCCCGAAGTGGTCCCCCGGGGCAGCGGTCGGCGGCAGTTCGCGGGAGGGCGGATGGTGCATGGCTGAGAGGTACGATGCATCCCATATCACCGTACTCGAAGGGCTCCAGCCCGTCCGCGAACGCCCCGCCATGTACATCGGAAGCACCGATACGCGGGGCCTCCACCATCTGGTCTACGAGGTGGTGGACAACGCCATCGACGAAGCGCTCGGCGGCTACTGCGACCTGATCGAGGTCTCGCTGGGCAGCGACGGCAGCTGCACGGTAGAGGACAACGGGCGGGGGATCCCGGTCGACAGGATGGCCCAGTACGACAAGAGCGCCCTTGAAGTCGTGCTGACGGTCCTGCACGCCGGGGGAAAGTTCGACAAGAATTCCTACCAGGTATCCGGCGGCCTGCACGGGGTGGGCGTCTCGGCGGTCAATGCCCTCTCCTCGTGGTTCACGGTATCGGTCTTCCGCGATGGGCTCGTCCACGAGATGGCATTCGAGCGGGGTGATGTCACCACGCCGCTTTCCACCCGAAAGGAAACCGAAGGGGAGATGAAGAAGCGGTTCGAGGCCCGCTACGGGTCTGAGGTTCCCTTTTCCCCCCGCAGGCTCACCGGCACCCGCATCACCTTCCACCCCGATCCGGCCATCTTCGAGACCATGGACTTCGACTACGATGTGCTCGAGTACCGCCTGCGGGAGCTTGCGTTCCTCAACAGCGGCATCACCATCCGGATCCGGGACGACCGCACCGGGGATGGGGCGACCTTCTGCTACGAAGGCGGCATCCGAGAATTCGTCGCTCACCTGACGAGCGGCAAGGAGGTGCTCCACGACGATGTCATCTATCTGGAGAGCCAGGACGCCGAGAACAAGGTCGAAGTGGGCGTGGGACTCCAGTACACCCGGACCTTCGCGGACACGATGCTCACCTTCGTCAACTCCGTCAACACCCGCGAGGGCGGCACGCATCTCGAGGGGTTCAGGAGCGCGCTCACCCGGGCGCTGAACAACGCGGCGAAGAAGAACAATCTCTTGAAAGGCCTCTCCACGCCCCTCAAGGGTGATGACGTGAGGGAAGGCCTCAACGCCATCATCAGCCTCAAAATCGCGAATCCGCAGTTCGAAGGGCAGACCAAGACCCGCCTCGGCAACAGCAATGTGCGGGGCATCGTGGATTCGCTCGTCTACCAGGCCCTCTCCGAATATTTCGAGGAGAACCCCCGGACGCTGGCGGCGATCGTGGAGAAGGCGGTCATGGCATCGCGTGCCCGCGAAGCAGCGCGCAAAGCGCGGGAACTGGCCCGGAGAAAGAGCGTGCTGGAGAGCGCGGGGCTCCCGGGCAAGCTGGCGGACTGCTCGGAGAAAAATCCCGAAAAGTGCGAGCTCTATATCGTGGAGGGAGATTCCGCGGGCGGCTCTGCCAAGCAGGGGCGGTCGAGGCTTTTCCAGGCGATTTTGCCGCTCCGTGGAAAGATCCTCAACGTGGAAAAGGCAAACCCCCATAAAATCCTCAAAAATGCGGAAATACAGGCGCTCATATCCGCGATCGGCACCGGCGTCGGTGAAGACTTCGATGCGGATCGGGCGCGTTACCACCATGTCATCCTGATGACCGATGCGGACGTCGACGGTGCGCATATCCGGACCCTGCTGCTGACGTTCTTCTACCGGTACATGCCCGAACTCATCGAGCGCGGCTACGTGTACATCGCCCAGCCGCCGCTCTACCGGGTGGCAAAGGGCAAACAGGAGCGCTATGCCTTCACGGAAGAGGAGATGAGGGAGTATCTCCGGGAGTTCGGCGAGAAAGGGGTCTCAATCCAGCGCTACAAGGGTCTGGGCGAGATGAATGCCCAGCAGCTCTGGGATACGACCATGGCGCCGGAGACCCGCGTGCTCAAGCAGGTGAATATCGAGAATGCAAGCTATGCCAACGAAATCTTTGAAAAACTCATGGGCGATGATGTCAAAGCCCGCTACGATTTCATCCGGCGCCATGCGAAGGAGGTGACCAACCTTGACATCTGAGGAGCAGCGCGTCGTTCCCATCGACATCGAGGAGGAGATGAAATCCTCCTACATCGACTACGCGATGAGCGTCATCATCGGCCGCGCCATACCCGATGTCAGGGACGGTCTCAAGCCGGTGCACCGGCGCACCCTCTTTGCCATGGGGGAGATGGGCAACACGAGCGATAAGCCTTTCAAAAAGAGCGCTCGTGTGGTCGGAGACGTGATGGGGAAGTACCACCCCCACGGCGATGCGGCCATCTACGACACGGTCGTCAAGATGGCGCAGCCCTTCAGCTACCGGTACCGCCTCGTCGAGGGGCAGGGCAACTTCGGCTCCATCGACGGCGATGCGGCGGCGGCGATGCGGTACACCGAGGTGCGGCTCGACCCGATCGCGGAGATGCTGCTGGAGGATATCAACAAGAGTACCGTCGATTTCATGCCCAATTTCGACGAATCGCTCAAAGAACCCGTGGTGCTCCCGGCCAAAACGCCCAATATCCTGATCAACGGGACGAGTGGCATTGCGGTGGGCATGGCGACCAACATGCCGCCGCACAACGTGGGCGAGGTCTGCGATGCCGTCTGCTCGGTGATCGATACGCCGGAGGTGACTATCGATGAGCTGATGCAGATCATGCCGGCCCCCGACTTCCCCACGGGCGGCATCATCCTGGGACGGGAGGGCATACGCTCCGCCTACCAGACCGGCAGGGGGCGTATCCGGGTCCGCGGCGTCGCCGAGATCGAGGAGGACAAAAAGACCCAGATTATCATCTCGGAAATCCCCTACCAGGTCAATAAGGCGCGCCTGATCGAGCAGATCGCCGACCTCGTCCGGGACAAAAAGATCGAGGGGATCTCCGATCTCCGCGACGAGTCGGACAAGGATGGCATCCGCGTCGTCATCGAGCTGAAGAAGGGCAGCCTTCCTCAGGTCATCCTCAACCAGATCTACAAGCACACGCCGCTGGAGACGACCTTCGGCGTGATCAACCTTGCCATCGTCGACCAGCAGCCGAAGGTGCTCAACCTCAAGGAGATCATCCGCCACTTCCTCCGTCACCGGGTGGAGGTGGTCCGGCGGCGGACGCAGTTCGATCTCCGCAAAGCCGAAGACCGGATGCATATCCTGGACGGTCTCCTCATCGCCCTGAACGCCATCGACGAGGTGATTGCCACCATCCGTGCATCGCAGACCACCGACGAGGCGCAGGAACGCCTGATCGCAACATTCGGGCTCGACGAGGTCCAGGCCGATGCCATCCTGAAGATGCAGCTGCGCAGGCTCGCGGCGCTCGAGCAGAAGAAGATCGAGGACGAGAAGGCCGAACTCGAGCAGGAGATCACCCGCCTCAGGTACATCCTCTCTGCGGAAGCCCATATGCTCGCCGAGATCAGAACGGAGATCGTCGAGATCAAGGAGCGGTTCGGGGATGAGAGGCGGACGCAGATCAGCCACGAGTACGGCTCGATCGAGAGGGAGGATCTCATCGAAAACAAGCCCGCGCTTGTCTCGCTGACCGCCCAGAACTATATCAAGCGCATGCCCCTCGAGACCTACCGCGGCCAGCACCGCGGCGGGCGAGGGATCATGGGAATGGCGACCAAGGAGGAGGATTACGTCTCCTCGGTCTTTGTGGCGAACACGCACGATTATCTCCTCTGTTTCACCAGCCGGGGGCGCGTGTACTGGCTGAAGGTCTACGACATCCCGGAGAGTAGCAGGACGAGCCGCGGCAAGGCCATCGTCAACCTCCTCAACCTTGCCGACGAGCGGGTGACCGCGGTAATCCCCGTGGATGAGTTCCGCCGCGATCGCTACTTTTTCTTTGCCACCCGGCAGGGCACGGTGGTGAAGATCTCGCAGGACGAATTCTCCCGCCCGCGGCAGGGAGGCATCAATGCCATCAACCTGCGGGACGACGACGAACTGGTCGATGTCAAGACCACCGCCGGCGACGACGAGCTGATCCTCACCACGAAGCACGGGCAGAGCCTGCGGTTCCACGAGGATGCGGTGCGCCAGCTCCACCGCAATGCCATGGGGGTCCGGGGCATCAAGCTCCGCTACGGCGACGAGCTGCAGTGTATGACGGTGATCGAAAACGACCACCTCCTCACCATCACGGAAGGGGGATACGGCAAGCGAACCGAGTTCGACGAGTTCAAGGGGCACGGCCGCGGCACCATGGGAGTGCGCAACATCCAGACCGGGCTCGGCGGCGGCGTGGTCGGTTCACGGGCCGTTTCGGGAGACGACGAGATCATCATCATGAGCTCCTCCGGCATCGTGATGCGCACCACGGTCTCGGAGATCTCCATCCAGAAACGCAATACCCGGGGCGTCAGGATCATGAAGCTGGACGCCGGGGACTCGATCACCGGGTTTGCCATCCTCCAGAACGAGGACGACTGATCCCCTCTTTTCCCCTCCCCCGGTCCGGCACCCACCGGCACACCTATTAGGACGCGGCGGGTCCCATACTCCCGTGGAGTGTGTGGCATGTACCAGACAGACATTTCCCTGACGACGCACGGGGAGGGCGATATCATTGACCTGACGCCGGCGGTGCGCTCGGCGGTTGCGGAGAGCGGGCTGCGTGAGGGGCTCGTGAACCTCTTTATCCCCGGCTCGACCGCGGCCCTGACCACCATCGAGTTCGAGCCGGGCGTGCTCAGCGACCTGCGGCGCGCCCTTTCGGTGCTGGCGCCGGACGCCATCCCCTACGAGCACGACCGGGCATGGGGCGACGGCAACGGTCGATCACATGTAAAAGCGGCTCTCGTCGGCCCTTCGCTGACCATCCCGCTCCGGAATGGATCGATGCTCACCGGAACGTGGCAGCAGATCGTGCTGCTGGAGCTCGACGTACGCTCGACGCGGCAGCGGACGGTGCACGTCACCGTGCTCGGGCCGGAAACAACCTCCCCGTAGGGTGGACGCGAACGAGAAAAAGGGTGGGAGAAAAAATCAGTCAGTCAAGCGGCACTGTTTCGAGCTGGGAGACCAGCTCCCAAATCCTGGTCCGTGCATGGACCGGCATATTGGGGTCGTTGCTTATTTCATCGATCATGGAGATGGCGGTTGCTGCACGCAGGCTGAGCCCCTGCGAATCGTCCATAAGCACCTTGCGTGTTTCATCTGCAACCCGGCGGATATTCCGCGGAATGGTGCTATCCTCCATAATATGCTGCAACATCTGGATACACGTATGGATTGTGTTTTCCGGATTTGTCATAGGTTCAACCCTCCCAGTATTAATTAGGTACAGCCCTATATAAGGTGATTGAGAATTCCGGTGAATTATGCATGAAAAAGCCCGATGAGATCATGGCCGATTACCTCCTGAAGGGAGGAAAAATGCTGTCGAAAGCGTGCCCCGCCTGCGGCTCCCCCCTCTTTGAGTACAAGGGGGAGACCCTCTGCGTGGTCTGTGCCGAACAGGGCGGCGGGAGCACAGAAGAGTCCGTCGCCCCCGCCCCCAGAGAAGCGCCCCCTGCTCCGGAACTGCCGACGCCCCCGGGCAGCGGTGCATCGGCCCTTGCCGCGGAACTCGACCGCACGCTCGTGTACCTCTGCGAGCGCATCCGCAGCGAAGCGAGAACCGAGGACTGCTGCACGCTCATGGAGTGCGTGGCGCAGGGCATCGAGGTGCGCCGCCACCTCTGATGCCGGTATCCCTCACCCCCAGGTGCGCCGCGAGAGTTCCCAGATGGTCCGGGCGGTCTTCTCTCCGATCCCGGGCACACCCTGCAACGCTTCCTTCTCGGCGGTGATCACGGCGTGGAGGCTCCCGAAGTGGGCGAGCAGCAGGCGGGCGTGGCGGGGGCCGATCGCAGGATAGGCCGAAAGGATGTATTCGATCTGCTCCTGTTCCGACCGGTATAACTTTTTCGGGTGCGCGCTCCCCTCCGTTCTGCCGCCCTCCGCTCGCCGGGCGAGCACGAAGATCATCTCGGCGGTCTCCTCGGCCGATGCGGTATACAGCAGGGTGACCCCCATATCCACGGCGATCGCAGCGAGGGCCCCCCGCACGGCGTTGGGGTGAATGTTACGCTGCCCGTAGAGGTCGGCGCCCTCGATGATGAGGACGGGGCGCGGGGCGGCGTCGGCGAGCCTCCGGATCTGCCCGAGCAGGTCGCGTTCCACGAGCGTGTCCATGAAGTCCCGCGTGGTCTTCCGCTCGATGAGGATGCGGTCGCCCACGGCATAGTCCCCCTGCGCGAGCCGCCGGATCTCGAGGGTTGCCCCGATTGCGTGGAGACGCTCGACCACCCGTGATGAGGTCTCACGGTCGTCGGCCGCGATACGCGGCCCTGCAGCCACGAACCGGTCGATGGAGGTCTGGCCTTCCGGTGCCTGCGGCGCAGGCGGGGCCTTCGGGGCGCCTGCCATGCTCTTAATCCCACTCTGCATGGCCTTTTCGCGGGAGATGCTGACGTAGCTGAACGCTTCATCGGAGGTCCCGGCGGTCACGAGCACCACGATCCTCCCGCTCCCGTGCCTGCCGGTCCTCCCCTTTCTCTGGATGCTCCTGATCTCGGAGGGGACGGCTTCGTAGAAGATCACCATGTCGGTCGAGGGGACGTCGAGCCCTTCCTCGCCCACCGAGGTGGCGATCAGCACCTTGAACGCGCCCTCCCTGAACTGCTGGAGGGTTTCCAGCTGTTTCTTCTGGGTAAGGCCCTTTTCCGCGTCGCGGGATGCCTGTCCCACGAACCGCCTGCACTCGATCCCTCCGGCGTTGAGGTGGTCGACGAGCACCTGGACCGTGTCCCGAAAGGTCGCGAAGATGATGATGCGGCTCTCGGGGAACGAGGCGAGCTGGATGCGGACGAGGTTCCGGGCGAGGTTCAGTTTCGGGTGGAGTTCCTCCTCCCACCCGAGCGCGGCATGCAGGACCTGCTGGAACCGGATATCCTGCACCAGCCGTTTGCTTGCCTTGGTGGCCGCGGCGCTGCCCGCCTCGGAGGATATCTTCTCCAGGTAATGGCGCAGCGCGGTGCTCCCCTGCGATTCTGCGAGGGAGACGGCGTGGCGCAGTTTCATGATCTCGGCATACACCGACGCGGCCATGTACCCTGATGCGTCCCGCTGCTGTATGCGGCGCTGGATCGATGCATTGAGGGCGTTGAGCGCTTTCATGGAGAGTTTTTCCGCGGGGGGCACCTGGTAGCCGACGGCGGAGAGTTTCTTGAGGCGGGCGTCCATGAGCGCAAGCAGCGTGTCCCGCGCGTGCACCAGCGCCGCAGGCAGCTCGACGCTCATGTACTGGATCTCGCGCTCGTGGATATAGGGGCGGACGTCGGCATCGTCCTCGGTGCGCGATTCGACGGCGGCGATGGCGAGGTGCTCGCAGACCTCATCCACCCGTTCGCGGTTGCTCCCCGGCGACGCTGTCATGGCAAGGACCAGGGGGGCAGTTGCCGTCTCCATGTAGTGGCGCCCAAGGAAGACATACGAATAGTTGCCGACCGCACGGTGGCATTCGTCGACGATGAGCAGGCTCACGTCCGCGAGGTCATAGCGCCCGGCGATGCAGTCGTTTTTCACCACCTGCGGGGTTGCGCAGATCACCCGCGTCTCCCGCCAGAGGCGCGTGCGTTCCTCGACGTTGGTCTCGCCGGTGAACATGGCGCATCCCGACCCCGCGCCGTCAGCGGTGCCGGGATCGAGAAGATAGGTGCCGAAAAAACGGTGGTGCTGCTCCACCAGCGGTTTGGTGGGGGCGAGCATCAGGATCTTGCCGCCCCGGTTGTGAAGCCGCGATGCGGCCGTGAGCAGGGCGACAGCGGTCTTCCCGAGGCCCGTGGGGAGCACAACCATCGTGTTGCCGTCGAGGGCTTTGAGCGCGATGGAGATCTGGTAGGACCGCTCCTCGAGGGAACCGGGGGCGATGAGGGGGTGGCGGACATACTTCATTGCACAAGAGCGCTGAACTCGACCGAGCCGTCGAGCAGCGACGCCAGCAGGACGGGCAGGTCGTCGATGCCGCACCGGATCTGCTGCATGGTGTCGCGGTCACGGACGGTCACCGTGCGGTCGTCTTTCGTCTCGTAGTCCACCGTCACCGCAAACGGTGTCCCGATCTCGTCCTGGCGCCGGTAGCGGCGTCCGATGGCACCGTTATCGTCGTACTGGGTGAGCACCCCCCGCCCACTGAGCGTCTGCACGATATCGCGGGCGATTGCGTCGAGGCCGTCGCGGGTCATGAGCGGAAAGACCGCCACCTGGACGGGTGCGATGCCCGGGGGAAGGCGGAGCACACGGCGGACCTCCCCGTCCACGATCTCCTCGTCGTAGGTGTGCTCGAGGATGCTGTAGAAGATCCGGTCGATGCCGTAGGAGGGCTCGATCACGTGGGGCATGACCTCGTCGCCCCGGACCTCCACCTCCTCCTCCCGCACCTCGTAGGTGTCCGCAGGGATGAAGATACGCTCCCCGTCCACGGTGACCTCGACCCCGTCCTCGCCAGGGTCTGCGGCGGCGAGGGCGTCGGCGATCGCTTTCGCTGTGCCGCGGTATTTCGGGCCGAGCACGCCCATGTCGGGGACGATGCGCGTGCGGGTCTCGTAGCGCACCTCGTCGTAGGGGACAAAGACCGTGAACGAATCGCCGCTGTGCCCGGCATGCGCCCGGAGGTCGTAGTCGGTCCGGTCCGCGATCCCCACCGTCTCCACCCAGCCGAAGCGGCCCGAGTGGATCTCGGCATCCCAGCAGTCCTCGGCGTAGTGGGCGCGTTCGTCGGGCAGGTGCTGGCGGAACCGCATTTTTGCCGGGTCGACCCCGCTGCGCGCCATGAAGTCGTGGGTGAGGGCGACGTAGTAGGCGACGTACTCGTTTGCCACGAGGCCCGCGTCCACGGCTTCCCGCATGGTGGCGACCACGGGGTCCTGTCCCTTCTCCTGCTGCTCGATGCCCAGAAGCGGCACGCGGTAGTCTGCATAGGCGCCGAAGGCGGGGTGCTCCTTTTCGTCGGGATGCACGAATATCTCCGCTTCAGCCTGCGAAAACTCCCGCAGGCGGATGACGCCCTGGCGGGGCGAGATCTCGTTGCGGTAGGACTTTCCGATCTGCACGGCGCCGAAGGGGAGTTTGTTGCGGTAGAACCGGAGCAGGCGGGCAAAGTCGGTGAATATGCCCTGTGCGGTTTCCGGCCGCAGGTATCCTTTTCTCTGCGACCCGGGGCCGATGGTGGTCTCGAACATCAGGTTGAACTCGAAGACCTCCGTAAACCCGATCTGCTCCTCGCAGGCGGGGCAGGGGAGGTCCTGTATCACCCTGGCGAGCGACTCTTTCGAGAGCGTCGCTGCGTTTTCCGTGCCATGCGCCTCGGCAATGTGGTCCGCCCGCGCGTACTCGCCGCAGTGGGGGCACTGGATCATCTTGTCGGCGAATCCCTTCACGTGGCCGGAAGCGACGTAGATCGCTTCAGTGCCGACGGTCGGGCACTCGATCTCGTAGTAGCCTTCCCGGATGATGTAGAACTCTCTCCAGAGGTTTTCGACCCGCCGCTTCATCATGGCGCCGAGGGGGCCGTAATCGATGAACCCCGCAACCGCCCCGTAGACTTCCGCACTCGGCCAGACAAACCCTCTGCGCCGTGCCAGTTCCATGACGTTATCGTATATATCGCCCATTGCGACCACATTGCTCCATGCTTGGCATACCCCCGGAGCGCATGGCAGATGTGCGCTCCGCAGTCTCCTGTATACTGGTTTGCATTTCAGACGAGTTAAGCATTCCAATACGGGATGGTGCGTTCCGGTGTTAATGCGGCTGCCACGGCATCCTGCCGCACCGCCCCGGGGCCTCCCGCCATGGCGCCGGGGGAAATGAACCTTTTTCTCGACCGACGGCGAACTCTCTCGCGGAGATGGGGGGACGGATCTGTGCCCCCGCCGACCAGAGGGACAGGGATAGGTGGGCATGGCAGGGAATTTTCGAGGCCGGGGCACAAAAACCAGCAGATTCGGATCGTCGGCACGCATTAATCACGATTCTTCAGAATTCTATGGATCTCGCCTCTACGCCGGGCTCTCGCAGGAGGAGGGGGGTGACGACCGCGAAGTGCCCGTGGACGAGCGCATCCTCAATACCGTACAATGCGCATCGAGCGAATCGATGGATGCCCTGCCAGCGTCCTCGGTGCACCTGATGGTCACCTCGCCCCCGTACAATGTGGGCAAGGTCTATGACGATGATCTCTCCCTTGCCGAATACCGGGCATTTCTCTCCCGCGTCTGGCAGGAGACCTACCGGGTGCTGGTGCCGGGCGGGCGGGCGTGCATCAACGTCGCCAATCTCGGGAGAAAGCCCTACATCCCCCTGCATGCCTGTGTCATCGAGGATATGGCGAAGCTGGGATTCCTCCTCAGGGGCGAGATCATCTGGAACAAGAGTTCCAGTTCCGGGGTTTCGACGGCGTGGGGGAGCTGGATGTCGGCCGCCAACCCCACGCTGCGCGATGTGCACGAGTACATCCTCGTCTTTTCCAAGGGGCAGTTTGGCCGCAAAAAGATGCCCGATGCGGTAAATACCATCACGAAAGAGGAATTCCTCGAGTTCACCAAGAGCATCTGGTCGTTTCCCACCACGTCCGCAAACAAGATCGGCCACCCCGCCCCCTTCCCCGTGGATCTCCCCTACCGGTGCATCCAGCTGTATACCTTTGCCGGCGATGTCGTGCTCGATCCGTTCATGGGAAGCGGCCAGACCGCCATTGCCGCCCTCAAGGCCGGGCGCCATTTCGTCGGCTACGAGACGAGCGATGAGTATGTCGCCCTCGCGAGAAAGAGAATTGAAGACGAATATACGGCCCGGGCATAGATTATCCGGCGAGCCGGAAACGCAGGGGCGGGGAGCAAAAGCGCTTGGTGATATCCCGATACTTTTTACATATTCTCCATGATGTCGCTGAAACGAGGTTCGTTTGCCATCCAGCGCCCTCTCGTAAGGTATTGCGGGTTGGTGTGGCTGGCAAAAAACAAGAATGTTCAATTTTGAGGGCAAAATGGCGCAATTCTGCGTAATAATAATTATAAATTTCCAGAAAGCCGAAAGGGCCGCCTGCAGGCTCCTGAATCAAATCGTCACCGTAGCGTATTCTGACGGGGTAATTATTGTATAATCTCTCGTAATTCGGGTAAATACCGCTGTATGGTAATAAAGCAATGTATTTATAATATGAGAGGTATTCTAATGCTAATTTCGCGTGGGAAGGATAATGAAACCAGAAAGAAAGAAGAAGAAGCTCCTCGAGCTTTTCACGAATATTACCAGCAAAACGACAATTGTTGAGCCGATGAAAAAGATCCACGGGACGCTCCGCGACCGCGAGGCAATCGAGCGGGAAATCGCCCTGATCATGCGGGAAGTTCTCGATCATGGCATCTTCTCGACCAAGCTGACCCCGCGGCAGCTGGCAAAGCTCGTCATCCTCTACCATGACGGCAAAAACGACACCGAGATCGCCCGCGACATGGGCAATGAAAAGCTGGCCAAAACGGTGGCGCGTGCGAGGGTCCGGATCAAGCTCTTCAGGGATTCGGACTTCAAGATGCCGTTCGAGCGCGAGGTGCTCGAAGGCCTTCTCGCTTCGGGCAAGACCATGAACGAGGTCAGTGAGATACTGGGGATCAGCAGTTCGTCGCTGCGTGAATACCGCCACGTCATCGCCATGGAGGAGGACACCACCCTCGACCCGTACCTGGAACGCATCCAGTACGTGATGGAGGATAAGGATCTCACCGAACAGATGACGAGCGGCGTTGCCGAGGACGGGCTCCGGGAGGCGATCGACACCACCGAAGCCGAGCTGATCGATATCTCCTGAAAACCCGGATCCCTTCTTTTTTATACTATTTCCGACACACCCTGCAAGCATGAAACTGACCTGGCTCGGGCATGCGTGTGTGGCGCTCGAGGGCACGAAATCCATTCTTATCGATCCTTTCGTGCCTTCCGGGGAGATCGAGATCGATCCCGATATTGTGGCGATCACCCACGCCCATGGCGATCATATGGGCGAGGTGATCGCCCTGAAGAAAACGACCGTGGCAAACAACGAGATCGCCAAGTACCTGGCGGGGAAGGGAATCGATGCCGTGGATATGAATCCGGGTGGCACCGTCGAGGTGGAGGGGGTGCGGTTTACGATGACGCAGGCCATCCACTCAAGCTGGCTGGAGGCCGAAGGGCCGGGCTATTACGGCGGTCTTGCTGCCGGCTTTGTCATCACCCTCGACGGGATTTCCGTATACCATGCCGGGGACACCGCCCTGTTTTCGGACATGAAACTGATAGGGGAGCTCTACCACCCCGATGTTGCAGTCCTGCCGATCGGGGGCAGGTTCACCATGGGTCCCGAAGAGGCGATGATGGCCGCGCAGTTCGTGGGTGCGCCGCTTGTCGTTCCGGTGCACTACGGCACATGGCCGAAAATCGAACAGGATCCCGTCGCCTTCAAAGCGGCGGTCGAGCGGACGACGGATATCCGGGTGACCGTCATCAAACCCGGCGAATGCATCCACATCGGGTGAGGCCGCTCGAGACGGCTGATCAGGTGACGGAGGGGGCAGCCCGCCTCCCCGCTACCAGGGTGCGAGGCCCCGATCGATCCGGTACTGGTTGATCGCCGTGCGGATGGCATCTTCCGCCAGCACCGAGCAGTGGAGCTTCGGCTCGGGCAGGCCGCCGAGGGCGTCCGCGACATCCGTGCGGGTGAGCGTCCACGCCTCCTCAAGGGTCTTTCCCTTGACCAGTTCGGTTGCCATGCTGCTCGAGGCGATGGCGGCAGCGCACCCGAGTGTCTGGAATTTCACATCGACGATCCGGTTGTCCCGGATCTTGAGATAGATTTTCGTGATGTCGCCGCACCCGGGACTGCTGGTTTCCGCAACGACGTCCGCATCCTCGAGCACGCCCACGTTCCGCGGGTTGGTGAAATGGTCCATTACCGTCTCATTGTACATACGCACACTTCTCCTCTATCAGGCCGAGAGGGGCGACATCGCCCTGAGGCGCTCCACGATCCCCGGGAGGACGGCGAGCACGTAGTCGACGTCTTCATCGGTATTCACCTCGCCGAGGGTCAGGCGCAGGGAGGTGCCGGCGAGCCGCGGCGGCACCCCCATCGCGGTGAGCACATGGGACGGCTCGCCCGAGGCCGAGCTGCAGGCGCTGCCCGTGGACCCGTAGATCCCCTGTGCGTCGAGCATCAGGAGCAGCGCCTCGCCGTCGATGCCCGCAAACGACATGCTGGCATTGCCGGGCAGCCGCAGTTCGGGATGCCCGTTGAGGGCGCTGTGCGGCACCTCGCGCAGGACGCCGTCGATGAGCCGGTCGCGCAGGCGCCGCAGGCGGGCCGCGTGCCCCTCGATATCCGTGCAGGCGCGCTCGATGGCGGCGCCGAGGCCGATGATCCCGGGGGTGTACTCGGTGCCCGCCCGCCGCCTCTTCTCCTGCGCGCCGCCGTGGACGAACCGCTCGATCGCCACGCCGTCTCGCACGTACAGGGCGCCGATCCCCTTGGGCCCGTGGAACTTGTGGGCGGAGAGGGAGAGCAGGTCGATGTGCATGGCCTCCACATCGATGGGGAGGTGGCCGATCGCCTGCACGGCGTCGGTGTGAAAGAGGATGCCGTGCTCGCGGGCGATCGTGCCGATGGCCCCGACGGGCTCGATGGTCCCCGCCTCGTTGTTCGCCATCATCACCGAGATCATAATGGTATCGTCGCAGATCGCATCCTCCACGGCGTGTGGGTCGACGAGGCCGTACCGGTCCACGGGGAGGTAGGTGACGCGGACGCCCTGCGTTTCAAGATATTCGCAGGTATGGAGCACGGCGTGGTGCTCGATCGCGGTGGTGATGATGTGGCTGCCGCGGCTCCGGTGCGCAGAGACCGCGCCCTTCAGCGCCCAGTTGTCCGCCTCCGTGCCCCCGGCGCAGAAGAAGATCTCGGCCGGCGCGGCGCCGAGCGCCGCGGCCACCTGCTCCCGTGCGCCCTCCACGGCCTTCCTTACCCTCCGGCCGATGGAATAGAGGGACGAGGGATTGCCGAACTCCTGCGTGAAATAGGGGAGCATGGCCGCGAGCACGTCGGGGTGCGTCGGCGTGGTCGCCGCATGGTCCATGTACACCTGCCGTTTCTGTGCAGACGACCCGTTCATTCCATGTATATTTCACGAGTGGCTACATGGGTCTTTTGCTTCCGGCATGGCTGGTTGGGCTCTGTGCGTGCAATCGGGCGGCATGTGAGGATATGGACCCCGATACGGCAAAAAAAAGCCAAAAAAGATGGTGGTATTGCGGGTTAAAAATCGGTCATGACCCTGAACTGGTCGATCTCGGGCTTGTTCATTTCGTCGAGGAAGCCTTCCGCGGCGTTCTGGATGTTCTTGCTCGCGGTGATGGCGCGGCCCACCACGATGATGTCGGCGCCCGCCCCGAGGGCGTCCTTGACCACGTGCTGGCGGATGCCGCCGGCGGTGGCGATGAGGATCCTGTCGCCCGCCGCCTTCCTGATGGCGGGGATGTCGCCCCAGTTGTATTCCTCGCCCTCGGTATCGATGGCGCGGTGCATCTCGACGACATCCGGCAGCACGCCGCGTTCTGCAAGTTCGCTGACGATGTCGACGGGGTTGGGCACGTTGAGCATGTCGATGACCGAGTAGATCCCGGTCTTTTTCGCCTCGGTGATGGCCTTCTCAAGGGTGGCGATGGGAGCGAGCCCGGAGATGACGACGGCGTCGGCGGAGGAATTGGCCGCCATCCGCGCCTCCAGGTTGCCGGTGTCGAGCGTCTTTAAGTCGGCGATGATGAAGGCGTCGGGGCGCATCCTGCGTATCTCGGCGATGATGGAGAGGCCGAACTGCTTGATCAGGGGGGTGCCGGCCTCGATGAGCAGGTGGTCGTTCTTCGGCAGTGCGGTGAGCACGGCTTCCACCTGCTTCATCTCCACGAGGTCCATGGCCACCTGCAGGTAGGGCGGGTCCCAGAGGCGTGCGACCTTGAAGCCCATGACGGCGTGCGCCGCCCTGTCCTTCTCCTTGATCAGCGTGGCGGTGTCCGGGAACCCGCCGAACGCGCGGGTAATGGCGAGTTTGGTGGCCCCGTAGTTGTAGCGGTAGATCCGGTTGTAATCGGATGCGTCCGGGTGGAGGAACGCGCTGGCGAGGATGACGACGTCCTCGACATCCACGTCCCCGAATATCCCCTCCTCCAGTGCGTCGGCGACCGCCTTTGCCACCGCCGCCTGCACCGGGCCGAACATCTGGTTGACCTGCTGCTCTTTTTTGAGGGTGACCTTGGGGATGACCAGCGTCGCCGGCTTTGTCAGCAGGTTCGGGCGGACCACCGCCAGCAGGGGCGTGTGCCCGGCGGACATCTGGGATGCCGCGTTCGCGAACGCCGTCCCCACGGCCCCTGATTTATCGCCGATCAGCAGATCGATATGTGCCAGTTCAGCGCCTTCTCCTACGAGTGCTTCTCCGATGAAATACATGAACGTCTCCTGTGTTGCATAATTATGGTCGAACCTCATAAAAAAACGATACGCAAAAACCAGTGGGGTCGGTGAGATTTGAACTCACGATCGACGGGTCTCTCCGACATGCGAGAGAGCGCTGCAATTTGCATCAGTGCTCCAACGGATCCTCATCTGGTAATCAGGAGACCCATTGTTCATCATTCGCAAAGACCGCTGGAGCCCGTCGCCATGCCGGACTAGGCCACGACCCCTGAACCAGTAGTATAACGCCTCCAGCGGACTTAAAAATTGTGATGTGGGATGATTAACCATAAAATAATGGACAACCCATTTTGTAAGGATGGTACAGCGGAGTTACGCGAGCGGGACCTCTGATGTGAACCTGATCGGCCAGACGATCGGTGAGATGATGCATGAAATCGCGGCGAAATACCCCGATAACGAGGCTATCGTCGACATTCACCAGGGGCTCCGGTACACCTACCGGGAGTTCGAGGAAACGGTCGACGAGGTCGCACGGGGCCTGATGGCGCTTGACGTGGGAAAAGGCGACCGCGTCGGGATCTGGGCGTTGAACTTTGCCGAATGGGTGCTCGTGCAGTTCGCGACCGCCAAAATCGGGGCCATCATGGTCAATATCAACCCCGCGTACCGCACCTATGAGCTCGAGCATGTCCTGAAGCAGGCCGAGGTGCACACGCTCATCATCATGGGACGGTTCAAGACATCCGACTACGTGGGCATGTTCTACGAGGCCTGCCCGGACGCGATCGAGGCGCGGGCGGGGCGGATCAACAGCGAGAAATTCCCGTTCCTCAAAAATGTCGTCTTTTTGGGCGATATTCCCTACAATGGCATGTACACCTGGAACGAGATGCTGGACATGGGGGGCAATATCAGCAGGGACGAGCTGATCGAGCGCGGGGAGTCCCTCTCCTTCGACGACCCCATCAATATCCAGTACACCAGCGGGACGACGGGGTTTCCCAAAGGGGTGGTGCTCACCCACCACAACGTCCTCAATAACGGGTATACCATCGGCGAAGGCATGAAATTCACCGAACAAGACCGCCTCTGTATCCCCGTGCCGTTCTACCACTGCTTCGGCATGGTGCTCTCCAACCTCGCATGCGTCACCCACGGGGCGACCATGGTGCTCCCCGCCCCGGTGTTCGATGCGGAAGCGGTGCTGCAGGCGGTGCAGGAGGAGGGGTGCACGGCGCTGCACGGGGTGCCGACCATGTTCATCGCCGAGCTCAGGCACCCCAACTTCACCAAATACAAGCTCGACACCCTGCGTACCGGGATCATGGCCGGCTCCCCCTGCCCCATCGAGGTGATGCGGGAGGTGAGCACCCGCATGCACATGTCCGAGATCGTGATCGTTTACGGGCAGACGGAGACCTCGCCCGGCGTGACCATGACCACGACCGACGACCCGCTCGAGCGACGCGTCACCACGGTGGGCCGCGCGTTTCCCCACGTGGAGTTGAAAGTCATCGACCCGCTGACCCAGAAGATCGTGCCGCGGGGGATGCCCGGCGAGATATGCGCCCGTGGCTATGTGGTGATGAAGTGTTACTACAACAACCCCAGCGCCACCCACCAGACCATTGATGCCGATGGCTGGAACCATACCGGCGATCTCGCGGTGATGGACGAGGAGGGGTACTTGAAGATCGTGGGGCGCTTAAAGGACATGGTGATCCGGGGCGGGGAAAATATCTACCCCCGCGAAATCGAGGAGTTCCTCCACAACCACCCGAAGATCGACGATGCCTACGTGATCGGCGTTCCGGACGAAAAATACGGCGAGGAGCTCATGGCATGGATCAAGACGAAAGGAAACGAGCCCCTCGCCGAAAAAGAGATCCTGGAGTTCTGCAACGGGCGCATCGCCCGCTTCAAGATCCCCCGCTACTACAAGTTCGTCGATTCCTTCCCGATGACCATCTCGGGCAAGATCCAGAAATTCAAGATGCGGGAGATCTCCATCGAGGAGCTCGGTCTCGAGACCGTTTCCTCTATTGAGACCGCCTGACCAGGTCTTCGGCCCGCTCCTCCGCTTTTTCCCGGATTTCCTCTTCCCCCGGGATCGTTTTCTCGAACATCAGGATTCTCCCGTCGCAGAGTACGGTATCCGCTGCGTGCCCGCCGCAGGCATAGACGATGTTGGAGGTGACGTTGTGCAGCGGCGTCATGCACAGGCTGCGCCGGTCCAGCAGGACGATGTCCGCCGGTGCGCCTCTCTCGATCCTCCCGGGCCCGAAGCCGAGCGCCTGCGCCCCCGCCGCAGACGCCATGGCGAAGGCCTCCCTGGCGGGAAGGAGAGTGTCGCTGTTCCAGTAGAATTTCTGCAGCAGGGCGGCGAATTTCATCTCCTCGAAGAGGTCCAAATTGTTGTTGGAGGCGCATCCGTCGGTGCCCAGCGCGACCCGGACGCCCGCGTTCCGCAGCCAGTGGTAGGGCATCGCCCGGTTGACCGCCAGTTTCATGTTGCTCGCCGGGTTGTGGGAGACGCTGACGTTGCGCTCGCCGAGGAGGGTGCATTCCTGCTCGTCGAGCCAGCAGCCGTGTGCGGCGAGGGTGCGGGGCGATAAGCAGTTGCACCAGTCGAGCAGGGCGACCGGGCGCATCCCGGTCTGCTCGACGCAGTCCCGGACCTCCTTTTCCGTCTCGGCAAGGTGGACGTGGATGCCGATATCCTCCGCGTCGGCGTACTCGGCGCACCATTCCAGTCCTTCGACGGAGACGGTGTAGGGGGCGTGCGGGCCCACGGCGGGGCGGATGCGGGGGTTGTCCAGCGCCCTGATGTGCCGGACCAGCGCTTCCGTCGCCCGTATCTCCGCCTCCCGCTTGTCGGCGTCGCCGAGGTCGATGAACCCGTAGCAGAGCTGCGCCTTCATGCCCGTCTCATCGACCGCCCGGGCGGCCTCCTCCATGAAGAAGTACATGTCGCTGAAGCCGATGGTGCCGGTGCGGATCATCTCGAGGCAGGCGAGTTTCGTCCCCCAGTAGACGTCCTCCCCGGTGAGATGCGCTTCCAGCGGCCAGATCCTGTCCGCCAGCCATTCCTGCAGGTGCATGTCGTCGGCATAGCCCCGCAGCAGGGTCATGGCCGCGTGGGTGTGGGTGTTGACGAGCCCCGGTATCGCCACCCGGTCGGAGGCATCGATGATGAATTCCGCCTCGCCGCGGTAGTGCTCCCAGACGTCCTCGCCGATCGCCCGGATGATCCCGTCCTCATCGATGAAGATGTCCGCGGTCTGCCCATCGAGGAGTGCGCCGACGACGAGGATCGACGCTCCTCCTTCAAATATTTCGTTCGTTTCCTGGTTCATGCCATGGCCTCCAGAATGCGCTGCAGGATGGTTTCGGTGCGTTTCCTGTGCTGGCGGGATGTTTCGAGGATGTGGGCGTAGGTGAGCACCCCTTCCCCGATCCCGTGGGCGTAGTTGTCCACGGTGCAGAGCGCCGCAAACCGCATGCCAAGCTCGCAGGCGAGCGTCGCCTCGCTGGCGAGCGTCATCCCCACGATGTCTGCCACGCGGGCGAGCACCTTCACTTCGGCCACGGTCTCGATCCGCGGCCCCTTCGTCTGCACGTAGGTGCCGCCGTGGATTGCGTCGGGGATGAGAGCGGCGAGATCACGGGTAAGCACCGGATCGATCATCGGGCTGACGTGGTCGATCGCGTGGTCGTGGATGGAGGGGATGTCGCTCGTGCTGATATAGTCGTCGGGCACCATGAGCGAGCCGGGTGCGATCTCGGCCTTCAGGGACCCCGCCGACCCGAACGCCACCACGCGGTCCACGCCGAGGATGGCAAGGGCGGCGAGCGAGGCGCGGTAATTGATCCGGTGCGGGGGGCGGCCGTACTGGTGGCGGAGCAGCAGGGCGCATTCCCCGCAGTAGACCTCCGCCGGCCCGTAGGGTGTCGGGATGCGGCGCTTCTCAAGGGGCGGGAGGTCGGAGAAGCGCAGGCTCGTTCCCCCGATGATGCCGAGCATCAGGCACATCCTCCCTTCCCGCGGCACATCGCATGGCGGGGCATCCGGCGCGTGGCCATGCGCAGGGCCTGCCATGCTGCCATCCGGTCTGGTGTCATGAGTAGCGTTTCGCGGTCGTTCTGAGAAATGTTTGGATTTTCATCTCAACGCAGGAGGTATCCTGGGGCTTTCAGTCGTTCTGGACGAGGGGGGGCCGGCGGGAGCGGGCGGAATGCCGGGTCGCAGGGTAACGAAAAACCCGATTTCCCTCACGATTCGCCGGGTATGACGAACAGATGGCATATAGGTTCGATATTTTTCGTACTCTCCCATTCATTTATCCCTCACGTTTGCCAATATGCCGGTATATGGCACCGACCAGAAGAAGGAATTCGCCCGACATCCTCGCGTGGGTGTCGATTGCCGTCATCGTCGCCGCCTGCGTCGTCGGCGCTGGGTGCACGGCGGGCACGTCGACGCCCGCACCGGTGGCTCCTCTCACCGGGCCCTGCTGGTACCTGGACGCATACCTCGGCGAAGACGGCTCGCTCGTTGCGGTCCTGCCGGGAACGGAGATCTCAGCACGGTTCGACGACGAGGGGAAGGTCACCGGCAGCGCCGGGTGCAACGGGTATGGCGGCGACTACCGGCTCGAGGGCACGGCGCTCTCGGTCTCCTCGGTTGCCCAAACGCTGATGCTCTGCTCGGAGCCCGAGGGCATCATGGTGCAGGAGGCGCGGTTCATCGACCTGCTCGGCTCGGCGGCAGGATGCCGGATCGAGGACGACCGGCTCATTCTCACCGATGCTGCCGGCACGACGACGCTCGTTTTTGTACACGAGACCGTATATCGGGCGCTCGCCGGGACGTCGTGGACGCTCTCGAACCTCGCCGGCGGGGACGGCGGCATGGAACCGGTCCTTGACGGCACGACGGTCACGGCGGTATTCGGCGATGACGGCAGGGTCGGCGGGTCGGCCGGGTGCAACCACTACGGCGCCGACTACACCGTGAACGGAGCGTCCCTCGCCGTCGGGTTGGCCATGCGGACCGAGATGTACTGCATCGATCCGCCGGGCGTCATGGAGCAGGAGGACCGCTACCTTTCGCTCCTCGCCGACGCCGCTTCGTACCAGATCGAGGACGGCCTGCTGATCCTTGTGGACGGCGAGGGTGCCGACCTGCTGGTCTTTGAGCCGGTGGTCCAGCCGCCCGATCTCCCGCTCACCGGGACGGAGTGGACGCTCGAGTCCGTCAGCCCGACCGGCGATGCGGTCTCGTCGTTGATCGCCGGAACCGCGATCACCGCAACGTTCTCGCCGGACGGCACCGTCACCGGCAGCGCCGGGTGCAACCGTTACGAGGCCGCCTACCGGCTCGACGGCACGAGCATCAGCATCGATCCGCCCATGAGCACGAAGATGTACTGCACCGGGCCGGACGGCGTCATGGCGCAGGAGGCCATGTACCTCGATCTCCTCTCCTCGGCGGCAGGCTACCGCATCGACGGCGACCTGCTCGATCTCCTCGACGACGAAGGAAGGGCCCTGCTCTGGTTCCGTGCGGAGTGGCCCTGAATCGCCCGGCACCCTCCATCACTCCGGGTGCAGGGCCCGGTGGGGACCGCCCCTCTCCCGTGTATCTTCCCTCGGGCATGGGCGGGATGCGGTGCTCGCCCTCCCGCCAGGCCTGGCAGGGGATGGGGCGATGGGGAGGATGCTCCCCCTCCCCGCGCGTGGCATCGCGCAGGCCCCGTGCAATCTCCGCAAACTGGCATGATTTCGGAGCATGCAAACCAATTCTTATATTTGATCAGGCACAACATGTGTGTGCACGGGCCGATAGATCAGGGGAAGATCGCTACCTTGGCATGGTAGAGGCCGCGGGTTCAATTCCCGCTCGGTCCATCCTATTTTCTGAAATAACTATTATCGCAGGCTGAATTTCAGAAATAGCGTCTCTGGTGAACGCATATATGAATCCAGAGGCATTACTGGGGTTTTTTCAGGAAGTCGTGGACGTCGGGCGTCACGGTGATGGGGAGCCGCCATCGTCTCTTCAGCGGCCCCGTGACCTGCCCCCTCACTGCTCAGGCTCGAGCAGGTGCTTCATCAATTTCATCGCGCAGAAATCCCCGCACATCGTGCAGCGGTCGTCTTCTGCCGCCAGCCTTCGTGCCCGCTCGCTATCGAAGGAACCGTCAATCTGGCCCGCTTTGTCGAATTTCGCCCGTCGCAGGGCCATTGTCCGATCCTGACCATCCATGCCGTATTTGACCGTGTCACCGATATGGGCTGCAATTTTGCAGGCAATCAGCCCCTCTTTGACATGCTCCGGTGATGGCAGCCCGAGATGTTCGGCAGGGGTGATAGAGCAGAGGTAATCTGCTCCGGCGGCGCTGGCGGCACTTGCCCCCGCGCAGGCTGCACTATGATCGTAGCCGAGGGCGATGTCGGTGGGGAGCGGGCCGGCGACAAAGAGGGGGAACGCGGACTGTTCTTTATAATACCGCACCTGCTCGGCAATCCGATCGAAGCGGATATGCCCGCCCGCCCCCTCGATGATAACCTGGACGCCATGCTGGTGCGCATATCGTGCAATCTCAACGTTCTGCCTGATCTCTTCCCTGTGGGCTCTGTCCCACCCATCGTGGATGCAGCCGCTCCTAGCGGTATTTCCGACGGAAAGTACGATGTCGTGCTTTGCAAAGATTTCGATTATCTCGTCAATATGATCGATAAACGGATTTTCACACCTGTTCCTGTGCATAAAAACGCTCGTGATAGAACCGCCTTTTGAGACCACGCCCATGATCCGCCTTCTCTTTTTCAGGAGATCGAGCACGCCGGCGGTGACGCAGTGGAGAACCATCGAGCTCACACCCTCTGCCGCTTGCCGCCGGATCGTCGCGATGATCTCCTCCACGGATATCGTTCCCAGGCCGATCTCGGCAGCAGTCTGGTATATCGGTACCGTGGTTATCGGAAGGGTCGTGTGCTGCATGATCGCCCGGCGGATTGCCGGAATGTCTCCGCCCATCGAGAGGTCGGAGAGGGTATCCGCACCGAATTTTTCCGCAATCAGCGCTTTTTTCACCTCTTCGCCGGGGGAGATGCTGAGGTTCGACGTTCCGAGGTTCACATTGACTTTGGTTCGGAGCCCGGATCCGATACCGACGCTGCGGTCTCCCCTTTGCATGATAACGACGCTGCCGTCGGCTATCCTCCTGCACAGGAGCGCAGGATCGATCCCTTCGCCGTCAGCCACCGCCTTCATCTGCGGCGTCACGGTGCCTGCTGTTGCGGATTCGACAAGTGTTGCCATATCTGTCGGGCTCCCCGGAATGTTTCCTGAGTCTTCGATGCCGGACACAATAAAGGTTGGCGCACGGCGGTGGCAACAACGTTCAGGAGGTGGGGCACCACCCCGTGCCGTTCCGGCACCCGGTCTCGGTTCAGCCAGACCCGCTCCCCCGGCATACACGTCGGGGGCCAGGTGTGGGTGGATCCGGGCGCCGGGAACACCCGCAAGCGCAATCGGCACCGCTGCCCATCAGCCCAGCAGGATCCTGCTCCAGAGCCCGACGGCCCGCAGCGGCAGCGCGGTGTTCCGCGCAAGACGCTCAGGGGATTGCAGGCCACTGGATCCGCATCCCCTCACAGCACCAGGTACTCGAAGATCGCGAAGCCGAACTCCAGCGCGATCAGGATGATAATCACCCACTCGAGGAAGTACGAGTGCTGGATGCGCACTTCGTCGGAGAGCATCGAGTAGTTGTCCCTGAGCATCTCGATCTTTCTGGTGACGCTCTCGCTCCACTGGTCGGCGCGAAACACCGAAAGCGCCTTCGCATACACCCTGGCGTAGTGGATATCCTCGGTGACCTTGATCAGGTTGTTGACCTTCTCGATCACGTCGGTAATCTCGGCGTTGGTCTCCATGACCCGGCCCATGATGGTGTGGTACTGGTTCATGCGCCGGAACCACGACATCCGGTCGGCGTGCTCGATATCGTCGAACATCTTCTCCACCTGCCGCATGAGGAGCCGGTCGTAGTAGCGGAGCTCGAATACCTGCACGTTGGCGTACTCGAGGAGATCGAGCAGGTCGTTGGGGGGTTCCGGGCTGCAGATGAGGGAGCTGTCGTAGGAGAGAATGATCCGGTCCTGCAGGCTGTAGCTCAGGGTGTACTTGAGCGTCTCCTCCCTGACCTGCGCGGCCACGGGGGTGGCGTCGCCGAGGAGGAGCGGCAGGGGGTCCGCCGGGTCGTCCATTCTGTCGGTGGTAAAAATCGTATAATCTTCAAAGAAGTCCGTCTCGGCGTTCAGGCCGCTGATATGCGCGGAAAGGATCTGCTGGATCGATCCGAGGCCCTCCTCGAACAGGGGGTCCAGCCCCTGCTGTGCCGCGAATGCCAGGCCGAACCTCTCGAGATCGCCGGGCTGCGCCCCGGGATTTTCGAAGACAAAACAGAGGCTGATGACCCCGATGTCATAGAGCCGCACGAATGCCGCCATGTCGATGACGCTGCCGTCTTGTTCGGCCCGGACGGGATCCATCCTCCACTGGAGGGGGGCGACGCCATCAGGATCGATCTCGGCTTGATGCGCTCGAATGCAGGCCTCGAGGTGGGTATGTTCCGGGCCAGCGCCTCCTGCAGGCGGTCGAGGTCGAGGTCCCTTCCTGTATCGTACATCCGGTAGAAACGGACTGTGAACATTCCAGAAGTCTCCCTGAAGGGGTGAATTTCCCGTACAGTATTGGAGATGGATGATTTATACTATTGGAGGAGCGCAGTGCGCTGACCGTCGCACCCACCCTTCCGGCCCGGGTGTTCCGTCATGGTGCGGGTATTTCTGCTCTCGTGCGGGGTCGGCCGATTACGCCCGCGCACCGTCCCGCAAATCCACCCGGCATGTATATGGGTAATTCCGGATGGTTTTTTGTCTCTCGTGGTGACATTGTACTGATGCGTTGTGGGTGTTAGAGAATGGATTGTCCCTCAGGAAAAGTTGTTTTTTGATCTCTTCGAGAAACAGGCAGCAGTACTGGTCGAGGCCTCCGATCATCTCGTTTCAATGATCGAGGACTACCGGGATATCAAAAACAAGGTGCACAAGATGAAACAGCTCGAGCACCGCGGCGACGAGATCACCCATTCGATCTACGAGCACCTCAACCGGACCTTCATCACACCCCTCGAACCTGAGGAAATATCCAACCTCGCATCCGCGCTGGACGATATCCTCGACTATATCGACGGCACCGCCCAGCAGATGCTCGTCTACGGCATCGGCGAGACCGATGACCATATGACCGAATTTTCCAAACTGATCGCCCTCTCCGTGCTCGAGATCCAGGGGGCCATTCACGGAATCCGGGACATGAAAAACCCGAAATATATCGAGGAACGGTGCATCGAGATCAACCGCCTGGAGAACCTCGCCGACGACGTGCTCGGCCACGCCCTCAAAGAACTGTTCCAGAGCGATGATGCGATCACGATCATCAAGTTAAAGGACATCTACGAAAACCTCGAAAATGCCACCGACAAGTGTGAAGACGCCGCAAACGTACTGGGCGATATCGCCATCCGCCATTCCTGAGAACCATGGACATCCTCGTTATTGCCGCGGGAATTCTCCTCGCTCTCCTTTTCAATTTTGTCAATGGCCTCAATGATGCGGCAAACTCCATTGCCACCGTCATCGCCACGAAAGCCCTCTCGCCGTTCAAGGCAGTCGTCCTCGCGTCGTTTTTCAACCTGGTGGGACCGCTGGTCTTTACCACCGCCATTGCGAAGACCATCGGCAAAGGCATCGTCGATCCCCTCTTCCTCACCCCCCATGTCCTCCTCGCTGCGATGTTCGGCGCGGTGCTCTGGGTCTTTCTGTCATCCTGGTTCGGTATTCCCGTGTCCAGCAGTCATGCCCTCATCGGCGGCCTGCTCGGGGCGGGAGCTGCGGTCGGGGGGGCCGAAGCAATTCTCTGGCCTGCGGTGGAACTGGTCCGGCAGGTCGTGGTGTACGCCCTCCTCGGGGGCGTCCTCGTTGCCGCCGCCTATGGCCTGCTGCGGTGGTGGAAAGACGGAGAATGGAAAAACACGGTGGGCATCGGGTTCGTCACGGGAGTCTCCCTCACCGTCCCCCTTCTCATCATCACGGGCCTCGTGGAGATCAAGGGGATCTTCGCCGTGGTGCTGTTCATCCTGGTGTCCCCGATGCTTGGATTCGTCGCCGCCTTTGTGTTCGGGCTGCTCATCATGCGCGTCTTTTCTTCCGCAAACCCGACCCGGTTAAACCGCGCCTTCAAACCCTTACAGATTGTTGCGGGGTCGTTTCAGGCCATCGGCCACGGTTCGAACGACGCCCAGAACGCCATGGGGGTCATCACCGCCATTCTTGTGTCCGCCGGGATCCTTTCGGATTTCACGGTTCCCCTGTGGGTGATTCTGGTGTCCTGCGGCGCCATCGCGCTGGGAACGCTCCTCGGCGGGTGGCGCGTGGTCGACAAGATGGCAAACAAGATCACCAAGATCCGGCCGTACCAGGGATTCTCGGCGTCGACAGCGGGGGGCGGGGTGCTCTCGCTCATGACCGCGTTCGGCGTCCCCGTCTCCACCACCCACGCGATGACCGGATCCATCATGGGGGTGGGGTCGACGCGAGGGTATTCCGCGGTCAAGTGGGGGATCGTGCGCGAGATCGTCGCGGCCTGGATCCTGACCATCCCCGCATCCGCCGTGGTGGCAGGGATCTGTTATATTCTCTATGCGAGCGTGCTGCTGCCCTGATCACACGCCTTTCGTTTCCCGGAAATAGCGGCAGCGAGCGCGGACGATGCAGCGCTCGCATGCCGGGTTCCGGGCTTTGCAGACGTTCCGCCCGTGCAGGATGAAGAGGGAGTTGATCATCTTCCAGCACGCACCGGGAAAGACGGCCATCAGGTCGCGCTCGATCCGGTCGGCGTCGGTGTGGTCGGTGAGACCGAGGCGGCGGGAGACCCGTTTGACGTGGGTGTCCACGGCGATCCCCTCGTGGATGCCGAGGGCGTGGCTTTGGACGATGTTAGCGGTTTTCCGGCCGACGCCGGGGATGGTGAGGAGGTCTTCCATGGTCGACGGCACCCTGCCGCCGAACTCCTCCGCCACCGCCGCGGCCGCGGCTTTGATGGTCTTTGCCTTGGTGCGGTAGAGGCCGATCCTGTGCAGGATCCTCTCGAGATCCTGCCGGTCAGCCGATGCCAGCGCCTCCGGCGTCGGGTACCGGGTAAAGAGCGTCTCCCGGATCTCGTTGACCGCCCGGTCGGTTGTCTGTGCGGAGAGAATGGTGAGGATGAGGGACTGGAAGGGGTTTTCAAAATGGATGAACGTGCGGGGCTCTTTTCCTGCGGCGTATTCTGTTGCGAGGGCGCGATAGATGGCGCAGGCGTCGTCCCGTCTCATGATATGGGGCAGGGCAGATTCGAACTGCCGTCAAAGCGTCCCAAACGCTCTAGGATGGACCAGGCTACCCTACTGCCCCGTATGTCATCAAGTATGCGCATGCCCGTTAAAAATACTTAACGTCTCCCGTCTCCCGATATGGAGAGCGGATTCCGGTCGGTTTCGCTGACCACGGTCCCCGAGAAGGTGCCCTGCAGGACCGCCGTTTTCAGGGTCTCCGGGTCGCGCCCGTCGATTACCACGAGCGGGATGCCGCTGCGCTGGATGACCTTGGCGGCGACGATGTCGATGACCGTATTGGCCCCCGCATCGAGACGCGAGCCGATGATGATGCGGAGCAGCTCGTCCCGCGTCAGGTGCTCAAAACGGCGGGCATCCGGAACTTTTTTGGGATCCGCGCTGTAAATGCCGTCCACCGAGGTCGCATTGATCATGACATCGGCATGCACACTCTCGGCGAGCACCGCGGACACGGCATCGGTGGTCTGCGCCGGGGTGACGCCTCCCATGACCACGATCCTGCCCTGCCCGGAGAACATGCGCGCCTCCTCGTAATTCGTGGCGATTTTCGGGTAGGCTGCATCCCCGAGCGCCCCGATGAGCAGGGCGGCATTGAGGCGGGTGACGGCGATCCCCAGTTCGTCGGAGAACGCCTCGTCGATTCCCAGTTTGCGCGCCGCGGCGATGTACCTCCGGGCCTCCCCTCCGCCCCCGATCACCACGTACAATGCACACTCCCGGGAAATATCGATCAATGCCTCCCTGTAGCGCTGGATGGTATTGGATTCAAGAGACGGGACGAGGACCGAGCCACCGAGTGAGAGCACAATGGTTTTCATTCCACCTAAGTATGGCGCGGGCTGTGCTATATGTGTAATGCTGCCCCGGATGCATGGATCAGGGGCGGCATGCCCACCGTAGCCTGCCCATCGGACAGCACCGGCGCCGGGCGGAGAGGGTATTTCCGGCGCCAAAAGTTACATCTCTCCGCAAAGCGACCAATTGTTTCACTGGATGGAGATACCTCCCGGAATTACGGATCTGCGGCTCGATTCTTTGAAGATCCCGGTGACCGTGCGCATCGGGGTAACCGGCCAGCGGAGCGTGAAGGATCAACCGGCCATCCGGGCCAGCCTGCGGCAGGTGTTCTCCCGCCTGGACCAGATCCTCGCCACCACCCCTCACCGGTACATCGCCCTGACCTCGCTGCTGGAGGGCGGAGACCGCCTTCTCGCAGAGGAGGTGCTTGGATGGCCCTCGCATGAGATGGAGGGGGGATCGGAGCTGCACCTCTTTCTCCCCCACTCGGCGGAGGCGTATCTCGAAGAGTGCTCCACCCACGAGTCACGGCAGCGCTGTGAGCTGATCCTCAGGCAGGCCTCGAGGATCGAAATCTCAACGGTGAAGGAGCCCCGGGAGGCCGTCTGCGAAGATGTCGGCCGGACGATCGTCCAATCCTGCGATGTGCTGGTCGCCATCTGGGACGGCGCGTCCTCCGCGACCCGGGGCGGGACGGGGGAGATGGTCCGCTACGCACGGGTGGTGGGCCGGTCGATTTTCTGGGTCCACCTCCGTACCGGCAAGATCGTCGAGGAGCGCCACGGGGACGGTATCCTTGAATCCCTCGAGTACCTCGACGGCTTTAACCGGGAGCATATCGACGCGAATGTCCTGAAACAGGGCTGCATCGATCGTTTCGAGCGGTTCTCGCTCAAAGCCCGCATGTAGGGCCTTGCAGGCGACATCCTCAACCCGCTGGGAGAGACGCTCCTGCCCCACTTCGTGATGGCGCACCTTCTCAAGCGCAGGTACGAACGCCTCTACACGTGGGGCGGCGCGGCGGTCTACGCCCTTGCGGCGGCGGCGGTGGCCACCGTGACCATACAGACGCTGTTCTTCCCGGCGAACCACGAGCTGGTCTGGCTGGAGGTTGCGGAAATCGCCGCCATTCTTGCGCTCCTGATGCTCTCGCGGATCGGCGACTGGCACCGGAAATGGATCGATTACCGGTTCCTTTCAGAGCGGCTGCGGACCGCGCTCTTTCTCTCGGTGTTCTGCGTGCCGGTGGAACGGCCCGCGCTGCCCCCCCACCTCAGTCTCTCGCATACGCCCAACGACTGGCTCAATACGGCATTCGAGGCGATACTTGAAAAGCGCCCCCTCGAGTACTGCAAGCTCGATATCCCCTTCGAACCCCTGAAAAATTTCCTGATTTCTGCATGGATCGACGAGCAGATCTCCTTTTATGCCACGAACAGCACCTGGAACCGGCGCCGGTTCATGCTGCTTTCGGAGACGGGCGACGGGCTGTTCACGCTGACGCTGATCCTTGCGGCGATCCATGCGATGGGGCTGGGGGACGGCTCTTCTGTGGGCCCTCTCGATACGACCGCCCTGCTTGCCGCCCTGACCATCATCCTCCCCGCCGTCGCCGGCACGATGGGCGCCATCCGGATCAAGCGGGAATACCTGAGGAATTCCGAACGGTATGCCCACATGGTACGTCATCTCTCGGTCATCGGCAACCAGATCAAGCGGTCGGGGAACCATGCCGAGCTGATACGGACGCTGCGGGAGGCAAACGAGGTCACCCTCCGGGAACAGCAGGACTGGCGGGTGGTGTTCCGGTTCAGGGAGATCGATACTCCCTGACATCCCAGGTATGGCGGATCCTGCGCCCCTCCGGCGGTGCGGTGTGCCTATATAGAAGGCCATGCAATAGAGGTTTCTGAGGGGGGACGACCCGTGCACGAGGCGCGTTTATACGAAAAACTCGAGGACGATGCGGTGCAGTGCTCGCTGTGCAGCCACCGCTGCCGTATCAAGGACGGGCGGTTCGGCATCTGCGGGGTGCGAAAGAACGTCGAGGGAACGCTCGATGCGATGACCTACGGCAAAATCAGTGCGGAGGCGGTGGACCCCATCGAAAAGAAACCGCTCTTTCACTTTCTTCCCGGCAGCCTTTCCTACTCGCTGGGCAGCGTGGGATGCAATTTTCACTGCAAACATTGCCAGAACTGGCATATCTCCACGAAAACATATGACGAGGGGGTTCTCCGTGACCTGGGCCCCCGGGAAGGGGTGGGAAGGGCGCTTGCCCGCGGGTGCGCGAGCATTGCGTGGACCTACAACGAGCCCACGATATGGCACGAGTACGCGCTGGACATGGGCGCCCTCGCCCGCGCGCGCGGGCTTGGCACAGTCTACGTGACGAACGGCTATGCCACCGAAGAGGCGCTGCGGGAACTGGCGCCCATGCTCAATGCGTTCAGGGTCGATATCAAGGCGTTTTCCGATTCGTTCTATCGTGAGGTCGCCGGCGCCCGCCTCGAGCCCGTGCTCGACGCGACCGTAAGCGCCCACGAGCTGGGGATGCATATCGAGACCGTCACGCTGGTCATCCCGGGCCTCAACGACTCGATGGAAGAGATGGACGCCCTCATCCGCTGGGTGTACGAGAACCTCGGGCCGGACACCCCGATGCATTTTACCCGGTTCCATCCCGACTATAAAATGCTCGATCATGCCGCCACCCCGGTGGAGACGCTGGAGAAGATCTACGAGCATGCACGCAGCGTCGGGATACGGTTCCCCTACCTCGGCAATGTCTTCGGGCACCGGTACGAAAACACCCGCTGTCCGGTCTGCGGCGCCCTGCTCATCGAGCGCAGCGGCTACGGGCTCCGGTTTGTCAACATGGAAGAGAAGCACTGCACCGAATGCGGAGAAACAATCCCCTATGTCGACCACATCCCGGATTGACGATACTCCGGTGCGGTTCCTCGCCGACCGGATGCTGGGCACGCTCACCCGCTACCTGCGGTTCATGGGCTTCGATGTGCTCAGCGCAAACAGCCTCCGGCCAGGGAGCCGCCGGGAGGATACCACCCTTCTCGAGATCGCCGGCCGCGGCCAGCGCATCCTGCTCACGCGGGACCGAGAACTCGCCCGCCGGGGTGCGGACCGGGCGGTGCTGATCGAGTCCGAAGATGTCCTCGATCAGGTGCGCCAGCTCGTGCGGGCCGGGCTGATCGACCCGGACATCCGGCTGCGGATGCGGCGCTGTTCGCTCTGCAACGCCTGTCTCCGGCGAGCGAGCGAGGAGGAGATCACCCGGACCGAGTATGCCCCGGCGGAGCGCACCGGTCTTGTGTTCTACTGGTGCCCCCGGTGCAGGAAGCTCTACTGGATGGGCTCCCACGGGCGGAACCTCTCCGAGCGCCTGGACGGGGTGCGGACCTTCGTGCAGCAGGACTGACGACGCCCTTCAGGGGAGGGCGTCCCAGCCCTTCTGCTCCCAGACCTCGTACTGGTGCGCCCAGTCGTCCTTGTGGGCTCGCACCAGCCACTGCATCCGCTCCCGCATGGCTCTGTGGATCGCATCCTGTTCGGGGATGACCTCTTTTGTGATGATGGCGTCCGCGAGCCGCGCGCCGAGGGCGTGCGCCTGCAGTTCTGCGGCGGGAAGCGAGGACGCATCTGAACCCAGCACGGCGTCGACGGCGCCCACCGAGGTTGCCCCGAGGATGGTGAGCACCTCGTTGAGGTAGGCCGCCACCCGGTCCGCCTGCGACCCGCCGGCGGTTGCCACCGCACAGCCGTACTTCCCCGTGAACTGCTGGCAGTGGATCGCGTCGGCCATGCGGTCGATCAGGGCTTTGATCTGGGCGGTGGGCCCGTTGATGTAGTTCGGCGATCCCATGACGATGCCGTCGGCGTCGAGCATGGTGTCAAATACCCAGCCGAAATCGTCATCATGGATGCACTCGCCCGTCGCGTAGCACACGCTGCACCCGGTGCAGTACTCGATATCGAGGTCGCAGACGTCGATGAGCGATGTCTGCGCCCCCCGCTCCTTCGCGCCGTCGAGCACTGCCTGCACGAGCCTGCGCGTCCTGCTCTCCGCACCTCTCGGGCTCCCGTTCAGCCCGACGATGGTCATCGCGGTCGTGTCCATACATTCCTGTTCGCTCCCCGACCATAATCTCTTTTGTGCGGAACCGGCGGGCGGCGGGAAAAAACAGCAATCCCGGGGAGGCCGGGGCTATCGCCGGGTTACCGCTCGTACTGGGATGAGAGGATCTCCACGTCCGCCCGGTACTGGCGGCCTTGCTCCCCGTAGAGTTTGACGGTGTAGGTCTTGTGGTCGCCGGCGGAGATGCGCTCGAACCGCTCCGTGGTCCATGTTCCCTGTGTCCCGTCCTCTGCATCGATGAGGCGGACGCGCGTGACGACCTGGTAGGCATCGACGGGCCCCCTGTTGTCCACGCGCACCGTTACCATCCAGTAGGGCGGGGTGGTGATGTGCTGCTGCATGCTGAGCACGCTGGCGGAGAGGGATTCACTGACCGGTGGCGTCGCCGTCGCGGCGGGGGTGGTTGCCGGCGGCGCTGGCGTTTTCGTGGGATCGATCAGGACCGCCTCTTCGGTGCACCCGGCGGTCATGAGCAGTGCTCCGGCGAGGAGCAGGCTGATGAGGAGTAGTGCGGTTCGCATGGCTGGTCACCATTCGGTATGCAGTATCTCTCCGCCGGGATAATGAATGCCCTGATTTTGATTGCTCACCCCAATGCCGGGTCCGCTCCCGGGAGGGGCGGTTTCTGGCAAAAACAGCACGCGTGCAGCACCGCGATGCAGGTTTAAGGCAGCTGGGCCCAAACCCTTATTGTCGCAGCCGGAAAGAGAGGTGGAAATGCAGGAACTGCTCGCGTATGGTGCCTTCGCGTTCGTGATAGGCCTCACCGGCGCCGTTGCCCCGGGCCCCATGCTCGTGGCCACCATCGACGCGTCCGTCAGGGACGGGTGGAAGGCGGGGCCGATGGTCGTCGCGGGGCATATGGCTATCGAATTGGTACTGTCCGCGCTGGTGCTGCTCGGATTTGCCGCGATTGCCCTGCAGTATTTTTCGCTGGTGGCGGCCGCGGGAGGGGTTGCCCTCATCATTTTCGGGGTGCTGAGCATCAGCGGCGCCTCGGCGCGGCAGGCCTCCCCGGAGGACGCACCGCCCGCAGTCCACCCGTTCGTTGCCGGGGTGGTGACGAGCGCCTCGAACCCCTATTTCTGGATCTGGTGGCTCACCATCGGGAGTGCGTTCGTCCTCTCCGGCTACCAGACCGGCATGATCATGGCGATGGCCTTCATGGGCGGTCACTGGATGGCGGATCTCGGGTACTATACGCTGGTGGCCGCGGCGACCGAGCGGGGGCGCGAGCTGCTCCCGGAGAAGGGATATCGGCTCGTCCTCTCGGCCACCGGGGTCTTTCTCATCGTATTCGGCCTGTACTATCTTACCTCGGTGGCATTCCCCTGACCCGCCCGCGCGGACCCGTATATCCTGCGGGGTGCGGGCGTCCTGCCGGGAATGAGAAAATAAAACGTTTATGTGCCCCTGCACGAGAGTGTTGTTCAATCCGAACAGTCTCGTTCCGGGATGTCGTGCCGGGCGCCGGTCGCCCGTCGTCCCTGCCCGCAAGGAGCACACTACTCCATGGCCGTATTCGATTTTTTCAAGTCACCGTCGAAGCTCACGAAGAAAGCGTGTCCCGAAGAGGAGGCGATCCGTCGCATCCTCTCGGGCGACGCCGAAGCCCGGTGCGAGGCCGCCCGATCGTGCCATGCGATGGACGGTGCGGCACTCGCGCGCGTATGCGCCCTCATGGCGCAGATGGGCGAGGAGGACCGCCGCCGCATCGCCCGGGCGCTCACCACCTGCGCTCCCGACATCGTCCCCGCGCTGCTGCCGGTGATTGCGGATGCGCCGCCGGAGACGCAGGAGGCGTGTGCGGAGGCCATCGGCCGTATGAAGTTGTCGGTTCTCGATGCGCTCTTTTCGGCGATGGTGCACGAGGATGCCGCAGTGCGCCGGGGATCGGTCATCGCCCTCGGCGGCATGATCCGGAGAAATCCCGATGCATTGTCCGCGGTCTGCCAGATGCTGGGGGATGCCGACCGCAGCGTGCGGACGGCCGCCGCAGAGGTGCTGCGCAGGGTGGACTGGGAGCCGGATGACGGCCCCGAAAAGGCTGCCTTTTATTTTCTGCTCGAGGACTGGAACCGCCTTGCCAGGATGAAGAAGGGCGCACTCCCGCTGCTTCTCGGGGAGGTGCGGTCCGGCGATCCGGGCACGCGGGCGGCGATCATCCGGACGCTTGCCGGCATCCGCGACGCACAGGCCCTGCCGGTCCTCACCGGGCTGCTGGAGGACGCGGAGATTGCCATCCGGGCCGCATCGATCGAGGCGCTGGGGGCGATGGGCGATGGACGCGTGATTCCGGCTCTCGAGCCGCTGTTGCAGGACCCCTATCCGCAGGTGCGCATGGAAGCTGCTTGGGCGCTCGACCGGCTCGGGTGGCGGCCGGCGAACCCGGCGCAGGTGGCGGCGTACCTGATCGCGCTGGAGCAGTGGAACCGGCTTGCGGGGATGGGTGCCCCCGCCGTGCAGCCCCTGATCGGGGCGCTCCGGCAGGACCATTCGGGGGTGCGGGCGGGCGCCGTCGAAGCGCTGCGCACGATGGGGGCGCCGGGCCGCGAGGCCCTCGCGGGCGCCGCCCGGTCCGGGGATCCCGCGCTCGCCAGGGCCGCACGCGACGCCCTGCGGGTGATCGGGGAGAAGAATGCATCCGATGCGCGCCGGCAGCCCGCGCAGGAGGACGACGCGCAGTTCCAAAAGGAGTATGATGAGGGGATGGCGGCGCGCACCCTTCATGCGAAGGATCACCCCTGTGACACGCGGGGTTGGCGCACTGCAATGTCGCGGGAAGCAAATAGACGCTCCCGTGCCGGCGCCATCGACCCCGAAGGCCCCGGGCTGGAGCGCCTGATGGCGGAGAGCGAGCGGAAGGTGCGGGCCGGGTTCAGGGAGGCCGGCGTCTCCCCCGCGACGGCCCGGTCGGACAGCAGCGGGGAGCGACGGAGAGAGACGGTGACCGCCGAAGAGATTACCGCCAGCGAACGCGCCGTTCGGGAGGGGCTCGCGGCCGTGCGCCGGGGCGCCCGCGCGGATAGTCGGGCGGACACGCCGGGTTCCGACGGCGGCGATGCCACAACGACCGGTCCCGCCCCCACGGGCGACGCGGCCCTCGCCGACGCCCTGCGCAGCGCCGCAGTTTCGCACGCGCCCGCCGGTCCCGGCGACGCCCTCGCTGCCCCCGATCCCCTGCGCGACCTGCTCCGGGCCCTGCAACACGGCGACGAGGAGATAAGGGCGGCGGCGATCGATTCGCTGCGCATGAAGGGGGATGAGGCGGTCGAGTATCTCCTTACAGCCCTGCACGACGAGAGCCACGCGGTCAGGCAGGCCGCCGCGGAAGCGCTGGGGCACATCGGCACCCAGAAAGCCGCAGGCCCCCTGATCAGCATGCTGCGCGACCCCTACGAGGACGTGCGGATCGCCGCGGCAGGGGCGCTCGGAGCGCTGAAAAATATGCTCTCCATCCGTTTTCTCGCAGGGCTTTTCGAGGACGGGTACTGCGGGGTCCGCATCGCCGCCGCCGATGCCCTCGCCGCATTCGGAGAGCCCGCCCTCCCCGCTCTCACCGAAGCGCTCGGCTCTTCGGCGGTCGTCGTCCGGATCACGGCGGCGCGGGCGCTGGGTACGCTGGGCCATGCGGGGGGCATCCCGCCCCTGGTCGAGGCTCTCGCCGACGATGTCGCGGAGGTGCGCCGGGGGGCGGCGCATGCCCTCGGGGAGATCGGTGGCCCGGCGATTCCGCCGCTTGCGTGGATCGTGCAGCACGCCGGGGTGGCGGAGAAGCTCGCCGCCCTCGATGCGCTGGGTGCCATATTCGACGACCGGGCGACCGACGCCATCATGTCCGCGCTGCACGACGATGACCCCGATGTGCGGGAGAAGGCCGCGAAGGTTCTCCGGCGGAGGGAGCTTTTGCATGTGTGGCGCAGCGCATGGCTCGCGCGGGTGGCAACGGAGGAGGAGCCCGCTTCGATCGGGACGCTCCATGCCGAGGATGAGCACGCGTTTGCCGATTCCGGGGCGAAAGAGATCGACACTCTCATTACGGCGCTGAAAGAGCGGAAGGGCACGGCACAGGTCGCCGCGTCGATGCGGCTGATGATGATGGGCCGGCCTGCGGTGGAGGGTCTGATCCGGGCGCTCCGGAACGAAAACCGGGCGGTGCAGATGGCGGCGGCGGAACTGCTCGGCGAGATGCGGGACGTGGCGGTGGACCCGCTCACGGGCGCTCTGCGGGATGCCGATCCCTTCGTGCGCTCCGTGGCGGCACGCAGTCTCGGCAAGATCGGGAGCGAGCGGTCGGTCGAGGCGCTGATCGCGTCCCTGCATCGCGAGGAGACCGCCCGGGTCCGGGCCACCGTGGCCGAGGCGCTGGGCTACATCGGCCACCGCCGGTCCATCGATCCGCTGGTCATCGCCCTGCGGGACCGCGACGAGGAGGTGCAGATCGCCGCAGCCTCCTCGCTGGGCTATATCGGTGACCGGCAGGCGATTGAGCCGCTCATCCAGGCCCTCAACGATGTCGATTACCGGGTGCGGCAGGTGGCCCTGCAGGCGCTGAACGATTCGTCGGGCCTGCCCCAGGAGCACCTCGTCAATGCCCTGAAGTACGGGGAGAAGGAGTTCAAGCTGGGGGTTGCCGAGGCACTCGACCAGGTCGGCTGGAAACCGGGCGACCGGCAGGAGGAGGCCTGCTACCTGATCGCGAAGGGGCGGTGGGGCGAGCTGGAATATCTGGGGTCCGCGGCGGTCGGCCCCCTCCTCGAGGTGTATGAGGATGCGGCGAGCGACCTGCGGTTCGAGGCGGTCCGGGCTATCGCCCGCATCAGGGGAGACGAGGCGGAGCGCGCCCTTGCCCGCGTGTGCGAGGACGACAACCCCGTCCTCAGGAAACTGGCGGAACGGGCGCTCGGGCAGCGTGACGGGAGATCCTGACTCCCGTTGCGGCGGGGTCACTCCAGATCGTAATAGTTGAGGGCCTTCACGAGCGCGAGAAAGTCGGGAAGGCTGTCGCCGGGTTTTTCGCAGAAAAGGTTCCAGAGGTCGCGGGGTATGCGCACCTCGTTTCCGCAGCGGCTGCAGCGGAGGCCCACGCCGTCGCTGTCGCGGGTCATCAGCGCAAGCGACCGGGCGCTGCACGCGGGGCATTCATACGCTCTCTGGCTCATCGGTTCACCGTGCTTCGGCGGGAAGGTCCTGTGCAGGCGTACGATGCGATGGCAAAAAAGCACGCGGGTTTGCACGCCGGGCATCCCGGGCCGGATCCTTCCGGGCGACGGACGATCCGGGAGTGCATCATGCTGCAGAGGGCCTCTGCAGCTGAATCCGCGCCGGGACGGGGACTGCCAGCGTTCGTGGCCGAAAATCCCGGCGGCAGCCCCCCCGCAGGAACCACACTACAGGGGGCCTGAATTATTTATTATTTTTTCCAAAATATATAATTTAAATAATTGACAATGCGGCAGTATCGTACCGCCGTCCCTGGAGGAGAGGTAGCAATGACCGATGGATTGTGCGACATCTGCAAAAAGAGAGAGCGGCGTCTGGTCGCGGTGGTGAGCAAGGCACGACTTTTCCACGTGTGCCAGGACTGTTTTTTCGAGCGGTTCATGGCCAGAAGGGAATCGGGGGTTTCAATGTTCGAGGAAGTATCGCCACCCCGGGTACGGGAATCGCGCCTGCTGGAATACCTGCGGTAGCGGGCATGTACCCGGCCCGGCGGCGATCCGCTCCTGTGCGCTCGGATTGCGGCACCGCCCCGCGCCACCGGTGTTTCCGGACTGCCGCATGCGCTCGAGCCGGGGGCGCCGCGAAGGGAATGCCCCAAAAAAAGCCCGGCACCATGGGGGGGACCCGGACCTGCCGGCCCGGGATTCCCCGCTCGTCTGCCTTGTTCCACCGGATCCTTGGCCCATCCCGCACGCTTATCACCTTCCTATGCCAGAGTTCTCCTGACAGGAGTTTCTTATGCAGGTCGTTTCGTCCATCCACGCGCTCAGGCACCCGTTCAGGGTCCCGGTGGCGCCCGGCATCGCCCTCGACCGGTTCGTGTACTCGTATCTCGTGTACGGCGAGACGATCACCCTCATCGACACGGGGGTGGCGGGGTGCGAGGCGGGGGTCTTCGCGTACATCCGGTCCACCGGCCGCGATCCGTCGGAGATTGCGCTGATCGTCCTGACCCATTCGCACCCCGACCATATCGGGGCGGCACGGGCGATCCGGCAGGCCACCGGGTGCGAAGTTGCCGCGCATCCCGCCGAGCGGGCATGGATCGAGGATGTGGAGCGCCAGAACCGCGAGCGGCCGGTGCCGGGGTTTGCGGGGCTCGTCGGCGGGCCGGTGCAGGTCGACTTCGACCTCGCCGACGGCGATGCCATCGAGCTCGATGCTCCCGGCGGGGGGGAGCTGCAGGTGTTCCACACCCCGGGCCACTCGCCCGGATCGATCGCGCTGTTCATGCACGGTACGGGAGCGCTCTTTGCCGGTGATGCGGTGCCCGTGGCAGGCGACCTGCCGGTCTATGACGACGCCCCCGCCTCGATGCGATCGGTACTGCGGCTCCGGCGGCTTTCCGGCATCCGGGTGCTCCTCTCGGCATGGGACGAACCGCGCAGGGGTGAGGAGGCGTACCGGCAGATGGACCGGGCGGTTGCGTACCTCCGGAGGATCCACGCGACCGTGCTCGCCGGTGCCGGGTCGCCTGACCTGATGGCATTGACGCGGGATGCCGCTGCGGCGCTCGGTCTGCCTCCTGCGGCCGCGACCCCCCTGCTCGCCCGGACCTTTGCCGCGAACCTGCGGGCCCAAAAGCAGGATTCGCAGCAGGTGTACGGTGGGTGACAGGGCCCGGGACCCCGGTATGCCCCGCCGTGGCCGCGCGGACCTGTGCGGACGGATACCGGTGTGGCATGCGCATCTGGTATCGGCGGCAGGCGATCGGAACACGCGGAGAATGCCCCCTCGCTCCGGGAAAAATATTGAGAAAATTTGTTTTTATGCAGCTACGGAAATGGTGGGCGCGCAGATCATCATCGGTTTTTGCCAGTTATGTAGTGTGAGGTGCACGCCTGCGATTGATCGGCCCTGTAGAATTCCTCTATCCGGAGTGCGAACGAATGTGAGCCAATAAAGAATCGTCAGTTGAAAAATCCTCAGAGATATGCCTTGAGTCTCCAGATAAGGTAGAGCGGAATCTCCAGAACCTCACCGTATGCATCCGAATGTCTGGCAATTGTATTGAGGCTGGTCCGGACAGCAATACGCGGACTGTATTTTTTCCTGTACTCTGAAAGGCTTCTTGAACGAGTCCTTCTTGCTGATTTCACCTCGATTGGAACGACATCAACGCCTTCCTGTATGACACAATCAACCTCGGCAATCCCGCCGGATTTCCAGAAAAATGGTCTTTGGAAATCGTTCGCAATCAGCTCTGTCACCACGAAATTTTCCGTGAGAATCCCCCGCATGTCGGCGGTCAGCGAAGAGGTGTCAAAAACGACATCTGCCGGAAATTTGCTCATCCTGCGTAAAAGTCCCACATCTGAGAAATAGATCTTGAAGTGTGTAGTGTCCGAATACGTTGTAACCGGAATATTCGGGCGCTCGATCTTTTCGACCTTGTAGATGAGCCCTGCCGATATCAGCCATTGCAGAGCGTCTTCCAGATCTCGGGCACGCATCCCCTGCTTTACATGGGAGAATATGAATTTCTGATTGTCTTTTGCCAGCTGTGCAGGGATTGCATTCCAGATAAGGGTAAGTTTTGGAAATTCGGATACGGACGCATATTTCACGAAATCCTTTTCATAATTACCAAGAATCTCGCTTTGTATTGTTTCTACACGCTCGATGTCGGAGGTTTGTATCCATGCGCTGACAACCTCGGGCATACCTCCCGTAATCAGGTATTCACGATATGCTTCTTCCAGTTTGCCGGTAAATGCAGCGGATATCTCTTCATCCGGGGACAAATTATTCAGG
>DSDF01000034.1 GCA_011048835.1 Methanoculleus sp.
CCTGCGCTGCGGAAATCCGATATCGGGATATCGATGGGGATCAAGGGGACGGAGGTGGCGAAGGAGGCGGCGGACATGATCCTGCTCGACGACAACTTCGCCTCCATCGTCGCGGCAATCGAGGAGGGACGGACGGTCTACTTCAACATCAAGAAATTCGTCACCTACATCCTCTCGTCCAACGTCCCGGAAATCGTTCCCTACATCCTGTTTTTCTTCCTCCGCATCCCGCTCCCCCTCTCGGTTATCCAGATCCTGACTATCGATCTCGGGTCCGACCTCGTGCCCGGCCTCGCCCTCGGCACCGAAGCGCCCGAGGCGGATATCATGCGGCGGCCCCCGGTCGGAAGAGAGGAGCGGATACTGGACCGGGAGGTGTTCAAGCGGGGGTACGCGTTTCTCGGCGCAATCGAGGCTGCCGCAGCGATGTGTGCCTTCCTCGGGTTTCTCTTCCTCAACGGGTGGGTATACGGCGATCTCTCCATCACCGGCACCGCGCTGCACCGGCAGGCGATGACCATGACGCTGCTGGGGGCGATCACCTGCCAGCTCTTCAATGCGTGGACGCTGCGGTCGTGGGAGTTCCCCGCGTTCAGCAGAGGCCTGCTGAAAAACAGGTTGCTGATCCTTGCGATCGCGCTCGAGCTCGTCTGGATCTACACCCTCCTCAACGTCGGATTCGTGCAGTTCATCTTCAATACGGCGCACGTTCCGGCACCATACCTGCTGCTGCTGGTCCCGTTCCCCCTGCTGCTGTTTGCAAGCCACGAACTCTACAAGCACCGGATCCGGCGGCGGAGGGCATCGGCAGAGGCGCAGGGTGCGGCGTGAGCACGCACCGCACCGGGTTCGATCTCCGGGGGGGTGGTCGCGGTCACCCTTCAGGGTCGCCCCCCGGGCGTCACCGTTATTATGTCCGGCACGGTTTGATCCTTTGAGGACGAAGCTATGGAAGACGTTGAAGTCGTCGAGGTGGCGCGGCAGGTCGTGCTCGGGCTGCGCCGCAGGGGTTCGTATCCGCAGATCGCCACGATGATCGGGGAGCTGGTGGAATTCGCAATGGCGCACGGGGTACAGATCGCAGGGCCCCCGGTCTTTGTCTGCCATGAAATGTCCCCCGAGGAGGCGTTTGCGGCCGATGCAGCGGGAAACGCGGACATCGAGGTTGCCTTCCCCATCTTGGGCACTACGGAGGGGAGTGGCGAGATGCGTGTCTACGAGCTTCCCGGCGGGACCATGGCAACGATCGTGCACAGGGGCGCATACGAGAACGCTACACCCACCTACGAAAAACTCTACGCGTGGCTGGAGAGGAGCCAGAAAAGCATTGCCGGGCCCCTGCGCGAGGTGTACCTCAACGACCCGAGAGAGGTTCCGGAAGAGGAGATCCTCACCGAGATCTACGCTCCGATAGAGTAAGGGGCAGGGTCACGGGATGCGGTGGGCGGGACAGGCGAGTTCGCAGACCCGGCAATGGTCAATTGGGCCTTTTGTTCCGGACTTCTCCACGGGGGCGGCTTTGTCCGCCTCCATACGGGCCATGCAGCGGGCGCGGGAGTACCTCCCTTCGTGCAACGCATGCATGGGACATTGCGTCTCGCAGGGGTGATTGCAGGCCTCGCAGGGGGGTGCCATGGGGCAGGGTGCCGGCGGTTCTGGTTCCATGTCGATCCACAGCGCCCGGAACCGCACCCGCGGGCCGAATCCGGGCGTGATCACCAGGTTGTTTCTCCCGATGCAGCCGAGACCGGCAAGCACTGCGGCGTCCTTGAGGTAGATCCCGCCGTCGTAGACCTGATAGGGGATGTCTTTTGCTTCGATGCCGTGGGTTTCCCGCAGCCATGCGGCAAGTTCCCGGGAGATCCCGCGGAGCATGCGGTCGCCCGGGGTGCTCCCCCCCGGCTCCCACCAGTCCATCTCCGGCTTCGCCGGGTCATGGTAGAGCCCGAGGACGACGATGGTGCCGGAGAAAGTCGAAAACCCCTGCGGCCCCGCCGCCCGCGCTGACGGGCAGTCCCTGAGGGCTGCCGCGGGGAGGTACCCCGCCACGCTCGCCCCCCGATCATGCGCTTTGTTCAGGAGGTCGTCGAGGATCTGCGCGTTGCGAATCATGCATGTACCCTCTGGTATCCCCACCCGAAAAGGGGATTGCCCGGTGCTCCCGGATGACGGAGGGGGCACCCGGAAACACAAATGGTTCAATTCCTCCGCCACCCATTCCATGGTACAGTGCCCGACGCCGCGCCGCAGTTCGACCGGAGAGCAGCCTACGCCGCCATCGTCCTTTTCGGCATCGTCAGCCTCTTCGGGGATGTCATCTACGAGGGGGCCCGGAGCGTCACCGGGCCCTACCTCTCCCTGCTCGGGGGAACGGCGCTGGTGGTGGGGGTCGTGGCGGGGATGGGGGAGTTCCTCGGCTATGCCCTCAGGCTTGTGTCCGGGTTCGTTGCCGACACCACCCGCCGCTACTGGGCGCTCACCTTTCTCGGCTACGGGATGCTTGCCGCCGTCCCCCTGCTCGCCATCGCCGGTTCGTGGGAGATCGCCGCTCTTCTCTTCGTCGCCGAGCGGATGGGTAAGGGCATCCGGGCGCCGGCAAAAGACGCCATCCTCTCGAACGTAACCGCACGCGTGGGGAGGGGCTGGGGATTCGGCATCCACGAATGCCTCGACCAGATCGGGGCCATCATCGGCCCGCTCATCATCTCCGCCGCCTTCTTTTTCCGGGGCGACTTCCGGGTGGGGTTCGCCCTGCTCCTCATCCCCTTTGCGCTGATGATGGCGGCCCTCGCCGTCACCCGCCGCAGAGTCCCCGCGCCCCCCGATCTCGAGGCGGCGGTGGCGGCCCCGCGGCAGGCACCGCCCATGGAAGCCCTCGTCCCCTACGGGGTGTTCACCGCCCTCACCATGGCCGGCTTCGTGGCATTCCCTCTCATCGCCTACCACTGGGCCGCCGCCGGCGTGGTGCATGAGGCCCGGATCCCGCTCCTCTACGCCGTGGCGATGGGCGTGGATGCGGTGGCGGCGCTCGCTGCCGGGCGGGCCTACGACCGCATCGGCCTGTCCGTCCTCGCCGCCGCACCGGTGCTCGGCATGGCCATACCCTTCTTCGCCTTCGGCTCCTCCTTCGGGCCCGCCCTTGCCGGGGCCGTGCTCTGGGGCGCGGTGATGGGGATCCAGGAGACCATCCTCCGCGCCGCGGTGGCCGACTACACCCACCTCTCCACGCGGGGGCGGGCCTACGGGATCTTCAATACGGTATACGGGGCGGCGTGGTTTGCGGGAAGCGCCGTCCTTGGCTGGGCGTACGGCGTCTCGCTATCGTTCATTCTCGTCTTCGTGGTGGCGATGCAGGGGCTTGCGCTGCTGGCGTTCCTGTATGCGAAGCGGAGGATGGAGGGGGCGGCCATGGCAGGATAAGGCACGGGCATTCCGCGCACTGGGGGAGAGCCGCGTCACAACGCCCATATTCATCGTCTCTCAGACCGATCCCCTGTACGAACGCGCATGGAGATCTTGGTTCTGGTGGACAACACCACCCTCATCGACCGCTATTTCCGGGCGGAGCCCGGCCTTTCCCTCTTCGTGAGGGACGGGGATACGCATATTCTCTTCGATACCGGGTATTCCGACCTCTTCCTCGACAACGCCCACAAAATGGGCGTCGATCCCCTCGATGCGGACCTGGTCGTGCTCTCCCACGGCCATCTCGACCATACCGGCGGGCTCGAGCCGCTGGTCAAGCGCATCATCGAGGCCTCCATCGAGGGAAGGGAGATGGCATCGCCGGCGTTCATTGCCCATCCCGGCATCTTTGCCCCGAAACGGGACGAGGAGGGGAGGAACATCGGGTGCTTCATCGCTCAAGACACCCTCGCCTCCCTCGGCGAGGTCCGGCTGAGTGCGGATCCGGTCTGGATCACCGAACGCATCGTGTTCCTCGGGGAGATCGAGCGACGATTCGAGTTCGAGGGAACGCAGGCGGTGGGAGAGGTGCTCCAGGACGGGCACTGGGTGCCCGATATGCTTGCCGACGATTCGGGGATCGCGTGCCTGACCGAGCAGGGGCTCGTGGTCATCGCCGGGTGCGCCCACGCGGGGATCTGCACCATCATCGAGCAGGCGCGGGAGGTGACCGGGGAGCGGCGGGTGGCGGACGTCATCGGCGGCTTCCACCTCCTCGCCGCACCGGAACAGCAGATCCGGGCAACCTGCCGCTACTTCGAGGACCTGCAGCCTGCAGCGGTCCATGCCTGCCACTGCACCGGATTCCGGGCGACGATCGCGCTGGCGCACGCCGCACCCCTGCACGAGGTCGGCGTCGGCCTGCGGCTCCGGTACGACTGACGCGCCCGGGATCGCTCTCCGGCGGTGCACCTCAGGGGAGGGGCCCGCTTGCCGTCTTGGCGATCACGATCCAGAGCCCCTCGTCGCCGTAGATGATTGCGAATGAGGGGACGCCGATCTCCTCCAGCATTGTGCGGAAGCGCGCGACGTTCTCCGGCGAGATGTTTTTCTCGTTGAATTCCTTCCAGTCGGGATTTCTGCGGATCATATCGGCCGCTATCGCATCCCGGAGTTCCCGGTTGCCGAACCCCCCGCCGATATAGGTTGTGCCGCCCGGTTTGAGGACACGGTAGATCTCCCGGAAGGCGCAATGGATGTCGTCCCAGAAAAACATCGATCCCCTGCTGATGATCAGGTCTGCAGTATCGTCGGCGAGGGGAATGTCGTGCACATCGCCGCACAGGAGGCGTATGCGATCGGACATCCCTGCATTTGCGATATTCCGTGATGCGGCTTCGTGCATGTCGCCCGAAAAATCCAGGGCAATGACCTCGAGGTCGGATCGAGCCGCCACGGCGATCGCCAGCGATGCAGGCCCGCTGCCGATATCGATGCAGGTGCCTCGGGTGATGCCGAACCGATCGATGATGTTCTGCGCGATCACCGGGTAGATGGGGGCAAAGAGGGTCTTTGCGATCTCGTCCATACCACCGGCGCCTTTTTTGTCGAATCGTTTCGTATTGTCTGCCATTGGTGTGACCTTCGCTTTGTTCGATGACGATGGGATTGTGTCCGCAACGGATAGTATGGAGTTAACATTGTTTTAGAAGGAAAAAGGATTGCATTGACAACCTGCAGGGTGCAATGGCCGGATGATGACGACATCAGTGCATGGCGTCCACGCACAGACAGCGGAAAAATGAGGATTCGAGAATGTTTTAGAGGATTATGGCAGTGATCCCCTCATAGGAGTGCGGTATCGTTGGGGCCCACACGTATCAAGGAGTCGAAAAAACTCCGAGGATACATACGCCTGATTATATATAAATGATATGCATTCTTTGAGTAAAATTCCTTATCCGGGGGCTGGAGACGAAATACGGGTGATACCCCGGAGGTTTTCCTGATTCGAATGAGCGTGACGGGAGGGATAACTCTCCCCGGAACGAGGATAATTCCCCGCGGGATGCGACGGGAGGGTACCGCACGCCCCCAGGGGGCCACGCGGTCGCCGGCGACATCCCCCCGACGTTCCGCTCTCGACGATGCCTGCCACGCAACAAACGCATCCCTGCCGGGCCGTGCCTGCCAGTACAGGCCGGGGCAGCAGTGGGCCGATCCGGTGACCGGGTCTTCGGGCACCCCCGCCGCACGGGAACGCGGGAGAGCAGGGGAATATCCGGCGAGAGGCAGCAGTCCTCATCGGCCGATGCAACCTCGATGAGAGAGTCGCACCGGTCCTTCCCGTCCATACGGGTTCGCGGCCGAGCGCCTCGAGGGGGAAGGGCGGGGGCCGCGGCGAGGGGTGCGTGCCCGCCGCGATCGACCTCGCAGGACGGGGTGAACCGCCGGGTGGAACCCCCGTCGCCCTCACGGCAGAGGAACGTGTCCCGGAGAGGTTGCGTTCCGCAACAACAGCCTGCATCCACGCTTCCCCCGCAGGCGAAGAAAAGTGGCAGACCACGGCAGGATTGATCCGGAACAGGCGCTCATGCAGGCGCCCTCGCTCCTGCTGCTCGACGAACCCTCCCTCGGGCTCAGTCCCATCCTCCAGAAGGACATCTTCGACATGATACGGAAGCTGAAGGCAGACGGAATATCCATGCTCATCGTCGAGCAGAACGCCAAAAAAGCAATCGAGATTGCCGATCGCACCTACCTGCTCGAGGACGGCAGGATCGCGCTCGAAGGGGGCCCGGAGATCCTCGAACACGAGGCCATCAGGAACGTCTACCTCGGGGGTCGCTACTGAACCACCCGCCCCCCGTTCGCCGGAGATGCTGTTGCGGAGTTCCGCACGCAGGTCCCCGTCCGCCCCCCCTGTGCATGTGCCCGGAACATGCGCTCTCCTCCCTGCATGCCCGGTGCTCATAATCAGGTATTGTCATGAATTAATGCCCAAATTGGCACGATAATCCCGGAAAATCAAATCATAGTACTTTTATGCGCCCGCAATAATTATTCCACTGATTGATGGATCCCGTACGCGTACTGGTCGTCGATGACGAGCCGATCATGGCCACGGTCACCACCCTCTACCTCGAGGAACGCGGTGGCTGCGTATGCGAGGTATGCACGTCTGCACGGGACGCGCTGGATGCACTCGAATCCACCACCTTCGACATCATCGTCTCCGACTACCAGATGCCCGGCATGGACGGAATCGCATTCTTACAGGCGGTGCGGGCGCGGCCCGAATACATTCCATTCATTCTCTTCACCGGCCGCGGCAGGGAGGAAGTGGTCATCGAAGCGTTCAACAGCGGCGCGGATTTTTATGTGCAGAAAGGGGTCGATCCCGAATCCCAGTTTGCCGAGCTCTCCCATAAAATCCGGCACGCCGTCGAGCGGCGCCGATCGGAGGATGCGCTGGTCGCGTCGGAATCCTTAAAGAGGATCATCCTCGACAACGTGACGGAAAACGTGGTCTTCCAGGACGCCGCATGCAGGATCATCTGGGCAAACAAGGCCGCTCACTATTCCGCAGAGGGACTGGACGAGGATCTCAGCGGCCGGTATTGCTACGAGGTCTGGCGGCAACGCACAACACCGTGCGAAGGCTGCCCGGTGCTGAAAGCGATCGAAACCGGCGAGCCCCGTGCCGCGCTCATCAGTGCGCCCACCGGCGGAGACTGGATCATTCAGGCCACCCCGGTGCGGGATGCGCAGGGAGCCATCATCGGCGCGGTGAAAACCGGCATGGAATTCACCGCCTGGAAAGCAATCGATTCCGAACGCATACAGAACAGAGAACTGCTCACCCTTGCGATCGAGGCGGCGAACCTTGCCGTCTGGGACTGGAACATCCCCATGCAAAAGATGCTCTACAATGACACGCATGCGGCGATGCTCGGCCATGCGCCCACAGAACTCGAGCTGCACGAGGGGACGTTCGACCACCTGATCCACCCCGACGATCTCCCGTCGATACACCACACCATCAAGGAGCATTTCGAGGGAAAAATCCCGTTCACGAAGGCCGAATTCCGCGTGCGCCGCCAGGACGGGAGATGGAAATGGCTGTACGCCTGCGGCAGGGTGATCGAGCGCGATGAGGACGGTGTGCCGGTGCGCATGGTGGGGGCTCACCAGGATATCACCGGGCGCAAACGGCCGCAGGAGGAGATTCTCGCAGCGAGGGATCTCGCCTTCGGCCTTGCCGGCGCTTCGTCGCCCGGGGAAGCATTTTCCCTCTGCGTCTCCTTTGCGATGGAGGTCTCGGGCATGGACTGCGGGGGCCTGTATCTCTACGACGAGGAATCCGGCGAGCTGACGCTCGCCCATGTGGTCGGGTTATCGGATGCGTTCGTTGAAAAGGAACGCCGCACAATACGGGTATCCCGGGCGACCAGGCAGGTCCTGTACGGGGGGCCCCTGTATCCGGTACCGGCGGACCTCGACGACTACCACCGGCAGCTGCTCGAGGAGGAGGGGGTCCGGGCCGCGGCGATTCTCCCCATCCTCTTCGAGGGAAAGCCCATCGGATGCATCAACATCGCCTCCCACACACAGGACGCTATCCCGGACGAGTGCCGCAAAACGCTGGAGGCCATGGCCGTGGAGATCGGAAGCGCAATCGCCCGCATCCGGGCGCGGGAGGCGTTGAAGAAGAGCAACGAAGCCAGGAAATCAGCAAACCATGTCCTCAATCTCCTCTCCAGCGTCACGCGACATGATATCCTCAACCAGGTGGGTGCCCTGCAGGCATATCTCATTCTTCTCGAGGAGGAGGGGCTCGAAAGCTCCAGCGCACGGGAGATATACGGACGGATGAAGGGAATTACCGACACCATCCGCCGCCACATCACCTTCACCGGCGATTACCAGCATATGGGAGAGAGAGATCCGGAATGGCAACATGTGGAATGGGTGATGAAACGTGCGGCGGACAGCATCACGTTGAACGGCATCCATCTGGATATCACCACGGGCCCGCTGGAAATCTTCGCGGACCCCATGCTGGAGAAGGCGTTTTTCAATCTCCTCGAGAATGCGGTCAGCCACGGGCAGCGTACATCGAGAATCGAGGTTTCGTTCCGTGAAGATGACGGGTGCAGGCTCCTGATCGTCGAGGACGACGGGGTGGGCATCCCCGGGGGTATGAAGCAGCATATCTTCGAAAAGGGCGTGGGGGCAAACACCGGGTACGGGCTGTTTCTGGTCCGGGAGATCCTCGAGATCACCGGGATGGGGATCCGTGAAGCAGGCGGGGAGGGTGCGGGTGCGCGTTTTGAAATCAGCATCCCCGCGGGAAGATGGCGCACGAGAGCCGCACCCCGGTAGGAAGGACACCACCCGCGGCGGTCCGCGGGCACGGCAGTGCAAAAGGCAATCTACATCCTCGTATTTGAGCGAATACGACAAAATCCTGAGAGATATATAGGAAAGCATTTATATAGGCTTAGATAATCCTTTTCCAGCATATTGCTGCCTCTTTCGGGGATTTGGGGGTGCAGGTAATGACGCACGTGCTTATGGTTGGTGAAGATGCCTTTCTGCTTGCGTACGCGAAAGCCCGTCTCGAACAGGACTGCGGGATCCATGTCACCACCGCCCTGTCGGCGGCCGCCGCACAGTCAGAACTGAAATCCCGTCCATTCGATGTCATCGTGGTCGACCATGCAAGCCCTTCCATGGAGCGGCTGCAGTTTCCCGACATCATGAAGGAGGCGCACCGCGACGTTCCAGTGATATTCTGCAGCAGGCAGAACCGCAGGGATAGCCCGGACGGGTTCTCCTTCAACGGAACACGGATCCTGCTCCACAAATCCGATGACATGGATCTGTTCTGCGACGACCTTGCCGAGATCCTCCACTGCATCAGGGGCGAGTACGGGGTGGACGAGCGGCACTATCCCCCGGTATCGGCGTCCAGCTGGATCGAGAGGATTTTTCTGGTGTAAAGCTCAAGGGGGCTCTCCGCCCTCATTATTTCACGCCGCACACGACGCCGTCTGCCCGTTCCCATCCCGGGCGCAACGCATGGAAAGGGATCGTGCAAGAGCGGTCCTGCACAAAATGTCGTTTTGGTTCAATGTGTCCATTCGATGATGCGGATATCCGGGCCGACAGCCTTTATCACGCAATCCCGCATGTCGGCGTAATGCGGGCACGGATACCCGATGGGATTTCCTTTGCTGATGCATGATGCAAAGACAATTGCTTCCGCACCCCGGTTTACAAGCATTTTCGCCCTCGGGATGGCCCTCTTTCCCGGACAGCCGCCACAGGTCACGAATCCCACGATATCGACCGGACCCGTTTCCTGAAACGCACCTTTCCCCTCTCTTGTGACAACGAAATCCGTCGTTGCGGGACAGATATCTTCGGTCATGAGACAGCGAATAATGCCGACTTTCATACGATGATATCCAATTTTTGCACAATTAAACGTATGTAATCATGCAAAAAAGAGCGCTGAGGGATTTCTGGAACTGCCGGCGAGGAGGGGAGGGGAGCCACCCCGCCGTGGTTCCGCCTACACCGCAAACGATGCCGTCCACCCGGGCCGCGCCGGGGGATCGGTTGCGAGCATCGTACGCCACTGCTCGTCGTTCAGGCGTTCGGCCATCGGGTGCGTGAATTCGTGGTAGGTCATCACCGGCCCGGCGCCGCAGAGGATCCGCCCGTCGGGCAGTTTGTAGGCAACGACGATCAGGTCCACGTAGCCCACGCCCTCCTCGAGCACCATCCTGCTGTTGGCGTCGGTGTGGACGTCGGCGACGATGGTGGTCTTTTTCGCCCGGTCATCCACGTCCCCGATGACTCCCTCGAGCTCGTCGCCGAAATTCCGGATGAATGCGTAATCGTCGTCGGAGAGTTCCTCGTTCTCCAGTTCGCGTACCGAGATCTTCTCAAGGCGCTCGAGGATTGCCGCGAGCCGGTCGAGCCGCGCCGTCGACGCATCGTCCAGCACCTCCATCTCCGCGAGCCCGGCGCCCGTCATCCGGGTGAGGGCGAGCAGGCGGTGATAGAACTCGGGGACGGGCTCGACGTAGCCGACGACGGGTTGCTCTTCGGGCGGCATGGCGGTGGCCTCCATGGTGTAGCTCTGCTTGGCGTAGAGGATGGTGTCGTGGCGCAGCTCCGTCCACGAGGAAAGAGCGCAGTTCAGCTGCTTGTCCTGCCACGCCTCTCCCTGCATGAACGCGGGGTACCCGGGCCCGCAATCGGCGAGGAGCGGCTGTAAGGAGTAAAGCCAGCTCCAGTAGAGGTTCCGGTTCCAGTCAGCGACCGTGAAGTTCGCACACTCCGCCTCCAGCTCCGCGTACCGGGCGCCGTAAAGGGCGTAGTCGTCGTTGCCCGTCTCGGTGAGGATGGCCTGCGCGCGCTCCGATCCGAGCAGCGCCATCACGTCGAGGCCCATGGGGAACCCACGGATACCGCCCACCAGCGTGAAGGGCTGCCCGGCGCCCGAATACGCCCCCGTGTACGGCCCCACGAGGCGGGAGAACATGTAGGAGTCGGGGATGAACCGCTGGCCCATCAGCCGGAATCCCTGTGTGCTCTCGAGGCACCGGTCGGCCTGTTCGGGCGAGTACGGGGGCGGTATCTGGCAGTTGCCCGTGCCCCCGTAGATCTGCGGCGCGCGGTAGGCGGCGAGCTCCGCCTTGAGCGCCGCCACCTCATCCCCGCTCACCGCTGCCGGATCGAAGGTCCCGCCGAACACCGTATTCATGGCCTCGAGATACTCGTAAACGCCGAGATCGTCGGAATAGCCAACATAGAAGGCCGTCACCGTATACATCCGGTCCCAGAGCGCCTGCGTTGCCGGATCCGCCGCCATCGCTGCGGTGATCTGCGCCGCCCCGGCGGTCTGGATCCTCGCGTCCTCGGCGGAGACGAGGGCGTCGGGAGTGCCTCCTTTGAGGAGGAAACTCATCCTGCCGTACCACATCATCGCCGCAAAGTAGTTCTTGAGCTTCTCGGAGCGGGTATAGTGGCCGCGGGGAATGTACTGGGAGTAGTCTTCATCATAGCAGAAGAGGGGGGAGGGCGCAAATCCCCCGTGCGCCTCGATCAGGGCGAGTTCCGCCTCCACCTCATCGCGCACCGCCGCAGGGACGTTCACCCGGTAGCGCTCCGCCTCCTCGCGGGAAAAATGCGTCGCCTCGTATTCCCACGCGTGCTCTTCGGGGACGATCTGGTCCGCTTCCGGTGCGAGCAGGCTCAATCCCACGGCGAAGAATGCGGCGTTTCTCCGGGCCGCTTCCTTCGCGTCTCCCCCGGCAGCAGCGTGCACGGCGAGCGACTCCCGGAGGAGGCGGTCGCTCACCTGCCAGATGGCATCATAGAACTCCCGCTCTTCGACCTGCCGGAGCGTCTCGTCGAACTGGATGTGGTAGAGGTGGAGGAGGGAGTCGCTCGTGATGAAGATGGGCACCTCGCGCTCTTGTAAGGTCTCGTAAGGCCGGATGATGTCCTCTTCCTGCGGGTCGAAGGGGTTGGCGATCACCACGAAGCCCTGCCGGGCAAGCAGCGATTCGGCGCGGGGATCGAGGGGGATTGTCGAGGCCAGGTCGTCGTAGTTCTCGATATCTCGCATTGCCAGCGGGAGATCGTATGCAGGAACCCGGGCGTCGACTGCGAGCGCCGGGCTCGCGTAGTACTGCGCAAAGCCCGGCGCCGTGGCGTTCGCCCCGGAGAGATTCACCGCGCCTGCGACAAGGGGCGTGAGAATCGCCGGTTGTTCCGTCTGCACACAGCCCGCAGCAACGGCCGCGGTGCAGATGACAGCCAGGATGAGTATGGTCCGCATGGTCATTGCATCACCAGTGGACAATCGGAACCGGTGAAGAAATACCTATGGTAAACTTCCAGATTCTTCGAAGTCTCCCGAGCGGGTGCTACATGGGGGCGGCTCGAAGGGGGACGCTGGTACGGGAACAGATGCGTATTCTTCCCGCCGGGTCGGACGTGCGTGCTTCCTCCCTTCAGGAGGAATCACCCCCGGGGTGTCGCCGCCATCGAAACGGCCCACTCAATTCTGCGTGCACAGGACGCATCCGATTCTGTTCTCGACAGTATATCAGTGCGTTACGGTGTCCCGGGCCCCTGTGTTCCTGTGGATACGGGCACCGCTCCCCGGTGGGGACCCGCGGGGACATCACCCGGGCATCCGGCGCACACCATGCAGGGGGAATGGCAGTGCAGGATGCCCGGAGAGAAAGGAACGATCCTCCAAAAACCCATTCCCATCCAGATAATCCCATACCCTCGCTGAAATGACGCAACAATCGAATCACAAGATAATTATCCTGCTCCAGCGCAGGAAATAGTACGAATGAGTGTTGCATCAGGGTTCGGGTCGCTCGATCGGCACACAATCATCGATCATCTCATCCTCGTACTCATCTTCTTCACGATCCTGTTCGCCGAAGCCACGATCTATATCCTCTCCGGGGGCGCCAGCTTCGTCTTCGCCCATCTGCTCTACTTCCCGGTGCTCTTCGTCGCGTACATGTACCCCCGGCGGGGCATCCTGCTCGCCACCCTCATCGGATTTTGCTATATCATCGTCAGCTACGCGTTGTTTTACCCGGCAATGGTGGAGATCATCCCTGCCACCATGCAATTCTACGCCTACGTGAGCATCGGCGTGGCGGCATCGTACATCTCGGGCGAGCTGAAGATGAACGAGTTAAAATACCGCAACATCTTTGCCAACAGCGGCATCGGCATCTGCCTCGTGAACCTGAAAACCCGTGAAATCGTCGAGGCGAACGCCGAGTTCCCCCTCTTCCCGAACCAGAACGCGTCCGGCAGCCGCATCAATGCAATGTGGCAGGATCCCGCAGCCTGCGAGAAGTTTTTTGCGCTGTTCGAGGAACGGGGAACCATCCGGGACTACGAGTTGCGCACCCTGCAGGCCGACGGCACCCACCTGGATCTCCTCGTCTCCGCCGGCGTGCTCCCGAACAATCTGGCCGTCTTCGCCCTTACCGATATCACGGGCCGGCAGGAAATACTTGATGCGTTGCGCTGGAGCGAGCAGCGGTTCCGTGAATTAACCGATTCCCTGCCCCACCCGGTCTTCGAGATCGACAGCGCAGGGCAGGTGACCTATGCAAACCGGTCCGCCTGCGAGATGTTTCTGTATACCCGGGAGGATGTCGAGCGCGGCATTGACATGGAGGAGACGATTGCCCCGGCATGGCGGGAACAGGCCCGGATCTACCTCGAGAATGCCCTGAAAGGGTGCGGCATCGAACCCGTCGAGTACGTGGCCTGCCGCAAAGACCGCACGGCTTTTCCCGCCCTCATTTTCACCTGGCCCATCATCCGCGACCACCATATTGTCGGCATCCGGGGAAGCATCATCGACCTTACCGACCGCAAGCGGGCCGAGGAACGGCAGGAGGAGAACATCCGCAACCTCGAGTTCCTCTCCGGGTCGGCCACGGACTTCATGGATTTTCCTGCCGACCTGAACCTCTACCAGTACATTTGTGACCGGCTCGCCGAGATCGTGCCCGGCGCCATGACCTTCATCTCGGAGATTGATGCATCGCACGAGCGAGTGACGATCCGTGCACACGGCCTCTCCGGTACACAGTATGAAATCATGACGAGAGACCTGAAGGGCAGCCTGGTGGGACTCTCCCTGCCCGTCACCCCCGAAGCAGCCGAGCAGATGAAGACCGGCGTGCTGACAGAGATCGCCGGGGGGCTGCGAGGTGCCACCTTCGACCTGTTTCCATCGGAACTCTGCACGAGTGTCGCAAAAGAATGCTCGATCGGCAGGGTGTACGGCATAGGCTTTTCCTGGCAGGGCCACCTGTTCGGCAATGCCATCATCATGCTCCCCGAGGGCCGCGAACTGGAGCACCGGGATCTCGTCGAAGCGTTTCTCCACCAGGCAACCGTTGCGCTCCGGCGGAAGCACACGGAAAACGACCTGCACGAGAGCGAGGCAAAGTACCGCACGCTCTTCGAGAGCTCGAATGACGCCCTCTTCCTCCTGTCCGATTCCATCATCGACTGCAACGAGCAGGTCAGCCGTCTGCTGGGCTGCCCGAAGGAGGAGATCGTCGGGCGGACACTTGCAGAATTCTCACCCGCAAAGCAGCCCGACGGGAGGAACTCCGCCGATGCAATGCATGAGGTGATCCGGGCCGCGCTGGCAGGAGAACCACAGTTCTTTTCGTGGCAGCACCAGCACCACGACAGAGGCCGCATCTACACCGAGGTCCGGCTCAAGCGGATCATGCTCCACGGGCAGGCGGTACTGCTCGCCACCGTCCACGACGTGACCGAGAGGGTGCGGTCGGAGGAGGCGCTCCGCGATGCGAACAGGAAACTCGGCCTGCTCTCCAGCATCACCCGCCACGACATCCTCAACCAGGTGACTGCGGCCCGCATGTACTACGAAATGCTCGCCGATCCCTCCTTCGGGCCCGGGGATCGCGACCACGCCCTAGCAAGAATCAGGGCCGCGATTTACAATATCCAGGATATCGTCGAGTTTGCACGCATCTATGAAAAAATCGGCGTGAAGGAGCCCCGGTGGCAGGGGGTGGGACAGACCGCCCTGCAGGCGGCAGCAGCGTTCAACGCGGGCCGGGTGGCCATCCGCGTGGATACCGGCAGTCTCGAAATATACGCCGATCCACTGCTGGAGAAGGTCTTTTTCAATCTCTTCGACAATGCCGTGCGCCACGGGGAGGCAGTATCCAAAATAACCGTCACCTTCCGCACACACGACAGCGATGCCATCATGTATGTGGAGGATGACGGGCCGGGCGTTCCTGACGGCCAGAAAGAGGATATTTTCAGGAAAGGCGTGGGGAAAAACACCGGCAAAGGCCTGTTTTTGTCGAGAGAGATCCTCGCCATCACCGGCATTGCCATCTATGAGACCGGCGTGGAAGGTGAGGGTGCACGGTTCGAACTGCACATTCCCGAGAGGAAATGGCGGACTGGCGACTCACGGGGCCCGGATGCGGGCGCATGCACGGTCGCCAATCCCCGAGAACCGGGCCGGGGCGGGCGTCCGCTGACCGATGAGTAATACAATCATTGATTTTGGTATGAATCACATACTCCTGCATTTGCATTCACCATATGGAGTATAGCCATGCATACACGAAAGAGTCAGCCATATCCCCACGAGATTGTCCTGCGTCCCGTGGGCGTGATCCGCAACGCGATTGCAGAACCCTTTCTGGTTGCAGGCGAGGAGGGCCTTGCCATGCGGGGAGAACTCGCCACCACAATGACACAGGTCCGCACCTCGCGCGAGGAGCTGTCCAGGATCATCATCGATGAGGAGTGGGGCGATGTTCTCGACGGCATCGAGGAGTATTCCCACATCACTGTGCTCTACTGGGCTCACCGGGTGCCCGACCAGGGACGCCGGCTCAGCAGGGTCCATCCCATGGGCAGGAAAGACTATCCGCTGGTGGGGATTTACTCCACCTGCAGCCCCGCAAGGCCGAACCCGGTGCTCATGACCGTCGTTTCTCTCCGCAGGCGGTGCGGGAACGTGGTGGAGGTCGCCGGCATTGATGCCGTCGACGGGAGCCCGGTCATCGACATCAAACCCTATGTTGCCGACTTTTATCCCCGGGAGGAGGTGCGGATCCCTGCGTGGATGCAACGGATCCAGCAGGAGACGAGGGAAGGCGCGGGGAAGGCCTGACCGGTGGCACTCCCGGCACCACTGCACCGGTCGTTCGCGACGGGGACGCACCGGGGGACCCGGGCCATCGGGGATCCCCTCGCTGGTTCCCAGGCACATTACCATCGGAGGCGGATGGCGCGGCGGGGGGTCACCTCCACCCGAGCCCCCACGAGCTGGGGTTCGCTCAGGGATTACCGCTGGTGTCACCGGATGCCGATCGATCCCGGCCCGGGTGGTGGGGGCTGGTCCTGCGCCGGTCCGGCTTCGCTTCAATCGCTGCAAGACGTCGTTTCAATTTGTTCAGGTTTTCCTCCTTGTTATAGAACCGCTCGATTATTTCCAGACATTCGATATTCATCCGGGTCTGGATAATGAGTTCCTGTCTGCTCACATCGATGCCGAAAAAATCCACCATTCTATCCCATTCCTCAGTCCCGAAGGGAATTACCCGGTCGAGCACCGCAATGACGTGCCGCGGGGAGATATTCAGCTCCCAGTTCTTTTCGTAGAGATCGACGACGCTGACAACACCGTTCCTGAAATCGAGAGCGGTGACCTGGCCGAAGAGTGTCTCGTATTCATCCTGTTCGATCCGGAGCCCGTACTCGATGACATCGCCGATCGACGGGGCACGGGTGGAAAAAATCAGGATATCCCCCGGAAGGTAGATATCAGCCCAGAGTGTGTCGGCGATGGAAACGCCGGTAAAATGCCGGCCTGAGATGTCAGCATATGCTGATTTAACAAACCAACGTCGCATTCCCGGCTGCAGCTCCTTCAGTACGAGGAAAAGGGTCTCCATGGGATGCGGCTGCCTGAGGATGTGTTCTGCCAGTGTCCGGGCATCCGGATCCCGGGAGAAGAGATGCATACCAGATCAGTAGTGGATATACAATAAGTTATATATTATGCTCTCTATGCCCCGGGATGACCGCCGGGAGCGAAACGGCACATCGCTCACTCCAAACGTGGCAACCACCCGCATTGTGCAGCAGGCGCGACGGCACACGACGCGCGATCGCCGACAGCGCCGCTCCTGTTCTCGACGATGAGGGGGCGATCCCGGGAGTGGTGCTTGTCTTCCGCGACGTGAGCCGTGAAAAAGAGGCGGAACGAGGGCACCTGCGGTTGGCGGCCATCGCCGAATCGACCAGCGATGCGATCTATTCCAGCACGCCAGAGGGCATCATTGCCACCTGGAATCGGGGGGCGGAGCGGATCTACGGGTATGCCGTCGAAGAGGTCGTGGGCAGGCATGTCTCGGCGGTGGCACCTCCCGAACTGGAGAATGAGGCCATCACAGTGATGGCGAAGGCCAACCATGGCGCTATCGTCGAGCAATACGAAACATATCGCTACCGAAAGGGCGGGTAGAAAATCCATATCGCCCTGACGCTGTCCACGCTCGTCGATGCCGAGGGGTATTTTCTCGGATTTTCCGGCATTTCACGTGATATCACGGAGAAAAAACAGTACGAGCGGGGGATCGAGCATCTCAACCGCGTGCTCCTCGCCATCCGCACCGTGAACCGGATTCTTGTGGACGAGCGCGATCCGGCACGGTTGCTGCCGAGGATCTGCACCACGCTCACCGAAACCGGAGGCTATCACCACGCGTGGATTGCCCTCTGTGATGATAACGGGCGCCCTGTCGTACTGGCTGCGGCGGGGCCCGGCGATCCGGGGCTCCTTCTCAACGAGCGTTTCAGCCGCGATTCACTCCCCACATGCGCCCGCAGATCACTTGAATCGCCCTCGTGTCGCAGTACACAGGAACCCGCATCCGCCTGCGGCGACTGCCCCCTTGCCTCCCGTGCTGCGGCCTGGCAGCGATGACGCGACGGCTCGAATGGGAGGACAGGGTCTATGGTCTTATGGTCTGCTCTCCATCTCAATTCCCCCCCGCAAGGGCGGCCGACGAAGAGGAACAGGCCTCTTCGAGGAGGCAGTCTCGGACATCGGATTCGCCCTGCGCTCCCACGAGATGGAGCGGGGCGTACACGGGCGGAAGCGGCACTGTTCGAGGCCAACACCAGATTAAACCTGCTCTCCAGCAGTATCCACCACGACATCAATACCCAACCGATGCGGATCGCGGCGATGATACACCTGCTCGGGGACGGACTCGAGGGTAACCAGAACGGACAGAAGTACCTCGCCTGCCGCGGGAGGTGCTCGATACCATCAACCGCCAGCTATCCTTCACCCGCGACGACCAGCGCATTGGAGGTGGACGGCCCGCGTGGCAGCCGGTTGCAGCGGTGATCGAGCGAGCGACCGCAACCACGTTTCCCGTCGATATATCACTCGACAACCGGACCGCATCACTGGAAATGGTCGCCGATCCCATGGTGAAACGGGTTTTTTTCAATCTGCTGGACAACGCCGTCCGGTACGGCGGGCAGGTCAGCGCCATACAGGTCTCGTCTGCCCGGGAAAACGGCAGTGCAGGATCATCGTGGCGGACGACGGCGACGGCATCCCCCCGACCGGAACGAGGCGATCTTCGAGAGGGGGTATGGGAAAAACGGGATATGGCCAGTTTCTGGCACCCACCCTGCTCGATATCATCGGGATGGCAATCCGCGAGACAGGCCAGGAGGGAAAGGGCGCACGGTTCGAGATCGTGGTTCCGGCCGACCGGTAGCGTACGGCCTAACCGCCTCGTTCGCCCGCCGGCTCTTCCGGCCCATTTATATGATAAATTATTTATATCCTCAGATGTATATTAAGCCGATGCTCTATGGCAGTTGAACAATCCGTATCTACGGTTACGCAATCCGTAACCAGCATAGGCGATGCCATCATGCAGATGGCAGCGGCAGTCATTCTTTACCTCCCGAATATCATCGCCGCGATCATCATCCTGCTCATCGGCTGGATCGTCGGCCGAATCGTCGGCGGGGTCGTAGCGAAGTTCCTCGACAGGATCGGAGTGGACGATGCACTCCGCAGGACGTCAATCGGACAGGCAATCGAGCAATCGGGAACGAGCGTGGTTGCGTTCTTCGACCTGATCGTCAGGTGGTTTATTTACCTTATCGCCATTCTCGCTGCGGCAAACGTCCTGGCGCTGGAATTCCTCACCGTACTCATCGCATCGATCGTGGCATACCTGCCAAATGTCGCCGCGTTCCTGATCATCCTTATTGTGGGATTCATTCTCATCGACTATTTCGCCGACTTCATGATGGGATGGGGTGCGTCGCAGAATATCGAGTACATCAAACCGATCACCCTGCTCCTGCGGGTATTTTTCTACTTCATCGTGGTCATGCTCGCCCTGACGCAGCTGCTCCTCGATCTGTCCATCATCTATATCTTCATCACCCCCATCGCGTGGGGTATCGGTATCGGTATCGGCGCTGCCATTGCCATCATCGTGGGGCTCGGCCTCAAGGACCGGGCGCCCGAAATCATGGATTCCCTGATGAGCGAAGTCAAAAAAGAATAATCTTCTTTTTTCTGCTGCGGCGGTTCGGGCAGGACCGCCCCCTGACGGCAGAGGGCGGGGATCAGAGGGAGGAGGCCCCCCGCATGCCGGGGACAATGCAGGGAGGCAGTTATTCCTCAAGCGCCGGAACAAGAGTAAACCGGATGGCGAGGCCTTCGTCGGGCCGGCCAGCGACGCGATCCTCGGCCCAGATTCTGCCGCAGTAGCGTTCGACAAGCATGCGGGCGACAATCAGGCCAAGATTGCTTTTTCCACCGTTCTGCGAGACGGAACGGGGACAGACAAACATCTCGGGTTTTTCCTCATCGGGAATGCCCGGGCCTGAATCCTCCACGGAAACCCGGAGCATCCCGTTCTCGTCTTCTTCCACAGCGATGCTGATCTGCACATCCTTCGTTCGGGACAGTGTTCTGCTCCGGATAAGATTGGCAAACAGTTCCGCGAGCAGATCGTCGGCAAGCACGGTCATGCCCGTCTCGTGCACCGATATGGCGGTATGGGGAAACCGCTCCCGCATTGATGCGAGTATACTGTCGAGTTCGACCTCGTCAAATTCATCCGGTGAATCGGCCAGCCTGCGGATGGTGGAGATATCCTTCGTGATCCCGATCACTTCACGGATATCCTCATTCAGTTTTTCCGCGTAGTGCCGCCCGGTGCCATCTATCAGTTCGGTGACGATTCCGGTGTGCTCCATCATGGAGCGCTCGAGGGATATCAGGTGCTGCTCGAGAAGGTCGAAATAACACTGCTCCTCAAGATAGGCCTCCTCGAGCTGTTCCTGCAGCATTCCCCTGAGGATAGTGCCGCCGATCTCCCTGCCGATCGATTCCAGGACAGTTTTTTCCCTCTCCGAGAACTCATGCCCCGTTTGCTGCCCGATATAGAGTGCTCCCACCACGACCGAATCCGAAATGAGGGGGATCCCGGCGAAAGACGACGCGCTGACCTCTTCCATAATGCGGGTATCGAGTGCTCCCGGCGAGCCCTCCGGCATGGTTTCCACATACCGGGGCTGGCATGCGCAGAACACGAGGTTGTACGGCCAGTCACGAATGAAAACGGTGGATTTTTCTTCGATAAATGACTGCGGGACGCCATGATGGGCCTTCATCGCTGCCGTTCGCCCGTCAGTGCATTTCAGGTAGATCCATCCCATATCGCACTCGAGCAGATTGAGAGTGATCTTCAGGATCATCTCCAGCATTTCATCGAGAATGAGGGATGAATTCGCCACCCGAATGATCTCGTTGATGATTGCCAGCTGTTTGTGCTGTTCGAGGATCTCCTTCTGCGCCCTCCGCTGCTCCACGGCAAGCCTGATCTTATACGAGAGTTCGGCAAACTGCGATTCGGTGTCGGTGCCCTTTCGGATATAGAAGTCGATGCCGTTGTCCAGCGCCTCGATCACCACCTCTTCCCGCCCTTTGCCCGTGAAGAGGAGGAAAGGGAAGGCGGGATCGAGGGCGCGCACCTCTTTGAGGAACTCGATCCCGTCCATCCCGGGGATCCGGTAGTCGGAAACGACCGCTTCATAGTGCGCCGAAGCGAGTTTCGCCAGCGCTTCTTCGGCAGATTCGACCGTATCGACCTCGAACTCACCGGTCTTTTCGAGAAAAATTTTTGATACATCCAGGATCGAGGGTTCGTCATCGACCATCAGAACACGAATCATTGTATCCTCCGCAGAGGGATTTCACCCCGTAGAGTTTAGATAGAACCTGCATTATAATTGTTGGATCATGCATACCTGCTCCACCATACCATTCGCTGAAATGAACAGATTCCCACACCACATCCTCGATATGGCGCTGCAGGCACCTGCTTTTGCGCCTGAATTATCACACATCGTTATGGCACTGCGTCCTGCACGCGCTGCGACCCGGGGGGCCGCGCGCCCGATATCCCCGCACCACCCCCGATCAATCTTCGTACATAGTGCACCGTCGGGACATTCATGACCACAATTGCAATAATGCACCGTATACGGCGTTACAGCAGGAGCAGCAGTTCGTGAACCGGTGCTTCAACGGGCAGGAACTCAAGTCCCATCATCACGATTCCACACGCGAGGAGCACTCCATGCAGGACAATTGCGATTTTTTCGTACTGCTGCGGTTGCATGTATACGGGTGGGATACAGGTGCATTAAAAATTATTCCTTCGTTTATATATTAATCCTGAACGCATCGAGCCCTGACTGGACGCAGGCGGCCCGGCGCGCAGACAGCGCCGATCCTTTCCCTGAAAGAGGGCACACCATCCTCGAGGCCGTTCGCGTGGTCACCGGCCCGCACGCCAGCGCGGCAGGAGCACATCCCTGCGGGCGAGATCAGGCAGGCGGAGCGATCCGGGTGGGCCGGCTCCTCGAGGATGGCGGCAATCGTCCTCGAGACGAACGGCACCATCTCGGTCATTCCAAAGAGCGGAGCCGACGCGATGGAAGCGCTTCTCGATGTGGCGATGCTGCACCGGTGAGGGCGGCGATCAGGACCGGTCGTGCACCTCGCCGTCCAGCACCTCCAGAAACGTGGTGAGGAATGCATGCCTGCGTTCGGCAATACGCCGTGCGCTCTCCGTGTACATGCGGGCCTTCAGGTGCAGCAGTTTGCCCCGGATGTGGCCGGTTGCGTCGGGGATGCCGCCTCGAAGCCCTTCGGCCGGGAGCGCACCCCGTTCCCCCGCCTGCAGGAACGTGCGGGCGATCCCGATCGCGCCCATCGCATCCAGGTTGTCCGCGTCAGAGAGTATCCGGGCCTCCTGTGTTTCAGGGGCGATGCTGCCGCTGTACCGGTGCGCCCGGATAGCGTGGACAATGCCGGGAATGCAGTCTGCGGGGTAGCGGATCGACCGGAGGAACGATTCGGCCATCCTCGCCCCTTCCTCTTCGTGGGGCACGCCCGTCGCTTCCTCGAGGGGCCGCGCGATGTCGTGGAAGAGCGCCGCCGGGATGAGCACCCGCATGTCCGCACCTTCCCGGGCGCCGAGCAGTTCGCAGAGGTGCACGACCCTGCAGGTATGGTCGAACCCGTGGGCCCCTGCTCCGGGGAGCGCCGACCGGACATGCTCCCGCATGGCGTCCGTCTGTTCATCCATGCACTCTATTTGTCGTGCACAAGCAGAAACCTATTCTTCCGCACGCATACACGGCAGATGCGGCAACCACTTCCGGGACATCGCAACACATTTCATGCCTTTGCATGATTGATGCACATGGCACCGGTTTCCCGCGTAGTCATGCAGAAGTACCTCGTCGACGTGGTGCGTGGCATCTCGTTTTTCCTCTGTTTTGTCACCGGGATTGCAAAGCTCCCCGGGGCGGTCATGCTCCTCGAGTGGGCGGCTATCGATCTCCCGTGGGGCCGGATCGACCGGTTCCACGACGCAATCGGCGTGGTGATGGGGCTCTCCGCACCGGTGCACCTCGCCCTGAACAGGAAATGGCCGGTCTCCGTGACCCGGATACTGCTCGGGCGAACATGAGTGTTGCGAATCCTCCGGGCGGTAACCGCCTGCGCTCCGCAGTTCGGTTTCCATCATTTTTCCGAATTTTCTTGGGACTGGCCGAATGCATCCGAGAAAGATTCGGAGACGGTTCATTACCACCGAATTGCCAATCTATTGAACAGAACATGCATCTTGCAGAGGTATCTTCGGGAGAGTCCGCCCGGATCATTGCCATCGAGGGCGGACAGGGCCTTCGCCAGCAGCTGGCGCTTCGGGGACTCGCCGAAGGACGAGTGGTCACCAGAATCTCCGGACCGTTCGGCCCGGTGGTTCTCAGGATCAACCATGACACGATCGTCATCGGCCGCGGCATGGCACAGAAAATACGCGTGGGAAGAACATAGCAATGCACAAACGATTATCAGAACTTGCATTCGGGGAATCCGGCACTGTCCGGTACATCCTCGCCTCCCGCCACGAGCTGAACTGCCTGGGCGTCCGGGTGGGAAAGCACCTGACCATGATCACCCGCCAGCCCATCAAGGGCCCGGTGGTCGTGGCGGTGGACGGCATGGAGGTGGCGATGGGGCTGGAGACCGCCGGGTGCGTGTCTGTCGAGGTCGACTGAACCCGGAGGGAACAATCGTGCACGACCATCACGACCGGCTTACCATCCTGATGATGGGCAATCCCAACGTCGGGAAGAGCGCCCTTTTCAACCGGCTCACCGGGGCAAACGCCGTGGTATCCAACTATCCCGGGACCACCGTCGACGTCACGAAGGGTTATTTGCGAAAAGACCGGCATAGTTACGAGATTATCGATGTGCCCGGGGCCTACTCGCTGGAGGCGCGGGACGCCGCCGAAGAGGTGGCGGTCCGCATCCTGGACACCCATCCCGATGCGGTGATCATGGTGGTCCTCGACGCAACACGGGTCGAGCGGGGCCTCTACCTCGCCCTGGAAGTCATCGAGCGGGGTGCGCCGTGCATCCTCGCCCTCAACATGATGGATGTCGCCCAGGACAAACAGATCGCGGTCGATGCCGCCGAAATGCAGCGAGTGCTCGGTATCCCCGTGGTTGCCACGACCGCCATCAGCGCGGAAGGCGTCAAACACCTCGCCGACATGATCCGCAAGGCGCAGGTGGCGGATCTGAGCGCCATTCGCAGCCGCCTGAACGGCCAGGAGCCCGATCAGGGAGCTGTGGCACGGTGCGCGGGATGCGGCGGCGGGGGGTGCCGGTAGATGGGCCTGACCGCAGACGAACGATGGGGTCTCGTCGACGCCATCGCGCAGCGCACCGTTGCCTTTGGCATCTCCCGGCAGACGACCGGCGACGTCCTCGGCGAGCTCACCGTCAAACCGCTCACCGGCATCCCCACCGCACTGGCGGTGCTCTACGCCTTCTGGAGCATCTTCGGCTCCTTCGCCGGCGTTCTCGTCACCGACGGATTTATGATCAAACTCTTTGACGGCTACTGGCTCCCCTGGATGCAGGCGGCATGGCCCGATCCGGGGAGCGTGCACTACTTCCTCTTCGTGGGCGATCCCGCGGCGGAGACCTGCTTCGAAGCGTTCGGTATGCTGACCTCCGGCCTGTTCGTCTCCTTCGGCGTGGTGCTGCCGGCGATCTTCGTCTTCTACCTCATGATGACACTGCTCGAGGACTCCGGCTACCTCCCCCGCCTTGCGGTGCTGATGGACACCCTGCTGCACAAGATCGGGCTGCACGGCTACGCTATAGTCCCGGCGATCCTGGGGCTCGGCTGCAACGTCCCCGCGGTCACCGCAACCCGCACGCTGGAGACCAAAAAGCAGCGGTTCATCATGATGACGCTGCTCGCCCTCTTCATCCCCTGCGGTGCGCAGCTGGGCATCATGCTGCAGGTAGTCCCCGATACAGTGGGGTGGGTGCTCCTCTATCTGCTGATCGGCTTCGTGGTCTTCGGATACGTCCTGAGCAGGGTGATCCCGGGTAGCAACCCGGAGATCCTGATCGATGTCCCCCCCTACCGCTGGCCGCAGCGAGCGAACGTGGCGAAAAAACTCTGGAACAAGACGAGAGGCTTTCTGACAAATGCCGTGCCCTTCGTGATGCTGGGCATTCTCATCGTCAACATCCTCTACCTGACCGGGTTCATCGGGTGGCTCGCCGACCTTGCGGCGCCTCTCTTCGTGACCTGGTTCGGGGTGCCCAAAGAGACGGTGGGCCCGCTTCTCGCCGCATTCCTGAGAAAGGACCTCGCCGTTGCCCAGCTCTCCACCATCCCCATGACATCCTACCAGATGATCACCGCCGTGGTGCTCATCTCCATCTACTTCCCCTGCGTGGCGACCTTCGCCATGATGGTGCGGGAGGGCCCCCGTCAGCTGCTGGCGGCGATCGGGGTGCTGGCGGCGGTGGTGCTGATCTACGGCGGTCTGATCCACGCAGTCGGCATCCTGCTGGGGGTGGCCTGAATGGAGGCGCCCTGCAGGGGAGCGGAGCTCGTCACCGCGGCCGTGGGGCTGGCGGCGGTGGCATGCGGCGCGGCGAACATCCTGGTCTGGGCCGGGCTCTACGACGGTATCGAGATCGGGATCATGGCCATCGGCGGCCCGGACTTCTTCCGCTGGGTGTGGGGCAGCCTGGTCGTCGTCTTCGGCGGGGTCATGATGCTCGCCGGTGCACGGCAGATGCATGCCGTGCCGGGGTATGGAAAAGTGCTCCTCGGGGTGGCCATGATCGGGATCATCGGCGGCACCGACATCTTCGCCCTCATCTGCGAGAACATCCCCGCGGGTGAGGGGGCGCAGTTCTTCAACTCGGCCACCGGGTTCATCGGGGCATTCGCACCCCCCTATCCGCCGGCGGTCGTCCTGCTGCCATTTGCGCTGGTGATCGGCTGCGCTCTCTACGCAGGGAGGGCGGACGACGGGTGCTGAGGGATGAAGCCTCCCCGGCGGGTGATACGAACCACTTTTGGGGAACCATGCACAATGGATATACAGTGAAAGAACTCAGCCGAACCGCTGAAGACTACCTCGAAGCCATCCTCAACGTGACGCTGCACAAGGGGTATGCCCGCACCAAGGATGTGGCCTGCGAGCTTGACCTGTCCCCCTCGAGCGTCGTCGAGATGTTTCGCAAACTGGACGGGATGGGGCTCATCGAGTACCGGCGCTACGAGGGCGTGGTCCTCAAACCCGCAGGCCGCGAGATTGCCGAGGCCATCAAGTTCCGCCACGATACCCTGAAGGAGTTTTTGCTCAGGATCAGGGTCCCCGAGAAGATCGCGGACAGCGATGCGTGCTTTATGGAGCACGAGCTCCACCCGGAGACGGTCCGGCAGATCAGGCTGCTGATCGAGGTGCTGCGAGCGGATCCGGACCTCTGTGACCGGATCAGGAAGTGCATGGACGCGCAGATCATAGAACAAACCAGCCCGAAAACCTGATGCGGGCACGACCACCACGACAGCGCCTCCGGTGCACAGCAACGACGGAGCCTGAATATGAAAAAATTCCACGCAGAACTGAACGGGTTTATTGAAGTCGATTGCGACCAGCAGTGCGACGCGGACATCCTGCTTGAACGCATTCTCGATGAAGTGAACGAGGTATTCGCACGACATGGAGGGATACAGGATTGCGCCATCGGTGTGTCCACCATGAAGGAAAAGCCGTTGAAAAAACGCTATTTTTAACCCGTCACTCCCGATCCTCAGCGTGCGACGTCCCCGCATCCACGCGAGCTCGCCTGGGATCGACACGATGACACCACCGTGATCCCGGCGGGCACGGATCCGGTCAGGAAGGTCCTGCGCCCCCTCATGCTCTGGAGCAAGAACGCAAGGCCGGCCCGTGATAGTGCTCCAGGGTATCCGGGGTGAGGCCGACCAGCCTGTCAGCCTTGTCCACGACGGGATGAAGGCATCGTGTGCAGGATAAACCTTTTTCAGGAGGATGAGGAGAGCGGAGTCCCCCCCATAAGCAAGTGATACGGGAGGCTCATTTGCTCCCGAAGGCCTTCATCACATCGTCAGTGGAACGATAGCTCCGGTCAGGTATCCGGTCCAGGGCGCCGATGACACTATCCGGGGCCCCGTTGTCTCTCGCTGTGGTGATCAGGTCCTGTTTTTCTGCGGGAAAATTCAGTCCCGAAAGGAATTTTTCCAGATCATCTTTTCCGAAACCAAGGCCGGGAATTTTCAATTCTGAAAGTTTCATTCGTTCATTCACCCCAAAAACGGTCTCTTCCGTGTTGCAGCATTCTAAATAGGTTTGCCCTGCACCACGGCTCACGCACCCTGCCTGCCTTCCTGGTGCCGGCGCTTCCATGCGCAACCGATCCATGCGGTTCCCCGCGGGAAGTCCGGCAGACAGAAGCTGCCGAAACAGGGAAGAGAACTGTATTGCGCACCTGCATGTACACGCACACCATCCGTTTGTTCCAAAACGACTCTGAGGCGGGGATCGCAGCAACTTCAGACCCCTGTGCCGCGGCCGATACCTTTTCATACTAAACACACAAATATGAAATGTGTGAATTAGATGAAAATGGTGATCGAGTATGATCTCTGACCCGCGCTGCCGCGGCTCGCGCCTTTCCGGCACGTCAGTGGTCGGCGGATGCGTGTCCGGCATCGCTTTCCGCCTGATGGCGGCGATGTTTCGCCTCAGGGACACCATCAGGCCCCCCGAAGCGATGCTCACGCCCATGGGGATCGAGGAGGGCATGGCCGTCGTGGACTACGGGTGCGGCCCGGGGAGCTACCTGCATGCGGCGTCGGCGCGCGCCGGGGATCACGGCAGGATCTATGCGGTGGATATCAACGAGCTCGCCATTGCCGCAGTCTCGCGGCGCATCGAAAGGGAGGGGCTCGGCAATGTCACCGCCGTGCTGGCTCACGGCTACGATTCAGGCCTTCCAGACGGGACCGCCGACCTCGTCTATGCGCTGGACATGGTGCATCAGGTCGACAATCCGCGTGCATTCCTTACGGAACTCCGGCGGATTGCCAAGCCGGACGGCACCCTGATCATCGACGACGGGCACCTGCCGCGGGAGACGACCCGCAGCCTCATCGAGCGATCGCCGGCGTGGGTGATCGTGGAGGAGACGGCAGCGTTCCTGCGGTGCCGGCCCGTCGCGGATGACCGCACCACTTGTACGGCCTGAGGGAAGAAATTGCGCACTGCATACAGACAGACGACTCCACCATTGAGGTAACCTGCGATGTTCCACAAACACCCCCACTCCGACGGAAATGGGCATATTTTCGGCACGGTCAAGGTCGGCGAACGCGGCCAGATCGTCATTCCCAAAGACGCCCGCGATCTCTTCGAGATCAAACCCGGCGACACCCTCATGGTCCTCGGTCGCGAAGACCACGGCATCGCCATCGTCAAGGCGGAAAAGTTCCGCCAGATAGCCCTGCAGATGCTGCAGATGTTCGACCAGACACCGGAGGAGCCACCCGAAGAGTGAGCGCGGAGACAGGGGCGGGGAAGCCGCAGTGCTGCATTCCATTCTGAACGAGGCACCACAGCCCTCCCGCAACCCGTACCACCAATACCGAGGAACACCATCCATGCCCGCAATAGCTGCAGAAAACCTGACCAGAACCTTCGGCGATTTGACCGCCGTGGACCGCATCTCGTTTACCATCGAGGAGGGGGAGATCTTCGGCCTGCTCGGCCCGAACGGAGCGGGCAAGACCACCACCATCTCCATGCTCTCCACCATGCTCAGGCCCACCGCCGGGAAGGCGTCGATCAACGGATATGACATCCTCCGAGACCAGGACGGGGTGCGCACATCCATCGGCATCGTCTTCCAGGACCAGAGCCTGGACGAAGAACTAACCGCCTACGAAAACATGGACTTCCACGGCCGCCTCTACCGCATTCCAGGCGAACGGCGGAGGGCCAAGATAGCCGGGCTGCTCGCCCTCGTGGGGCTGCAGGACCGGCAGCACGACCTGGTGAAGACCTACTCGGGGGGAATGCGGCGGCGCCTCGAGATCGCCCGGGGGCTGCTCCACGAGCCGAAGGTGCTCTTTTTAGACGAGCCCACGCTCGGCCTCGACCCCCAGACCAGAAACCACCTCTGGGAGTACATCGAGCGGCTGAACGAGGAGAAGGGGATCACCATCATCCTCACCACCCACTACATGGAGGAGGCCGACCGCCTCTGCGACCGGGTGGCGATCATCGACCACGGCGGGATTATCGCAATGGACACGCCGCAGGCGCTCAAAAACCAGATCGGCGGGGACGTGGTGACCATCCACTCTCCCGACCCCGATGCGGTCGCAGGGAGCATGGACGCCCCGTGGATCGCGCACATCGAGCGCCGGGACGGCTCGGTCGTCCTCTCCATGCAGGACGCCGAGCAGCACATCCCGGGGATCGTGACCGGGCTTGTCAGCCGCGATATCGGCATCACCTCTCTCTCGGTCCGCAAACCGACGCTCGAAGACGTCTTCCTGCACTTCACCGGGCGGTCCATACGGGAGGAGACGGCTTCCGGCAGAGACGTCATGCGGCTGTATCACAGGATGGGGAGGTAGGCATGGACATCATCTACACCATCTGGCTGCGCAACATCAAGCGCTACCTGCGGTCGAAGAGCAGGATCATCGGCAGCCTTGGCATGCCCCTCTTCATGCTGCTCGTCCTCGGGCTGGGGCTGAATTCGGTGGTGCAGATCCCCGATACCGGGCAGGGCTACTTCGAGTTCATCATCCCCGGCATCGTGGCCATGAGCGTGCTCTTCACCTCGGTGTTCGCGGGGATCCAGATCATCTGGGACCGGCAGTTCGGGTTCCTCAAGGAGACGCTGGTCGCCCCCATCTCGCGCCTGGAGATCATGCTCGGCCAGACCTTCGGGGGAGCGAGCACGGCGTTCGTCCAGGGGCTGATCATCCTGGTGCTCTCTCTGTTCATCGGGCTCTCTTTCTCCAGCGCCGCGGGATTTGTCATCGCCTTCCTCTTCATGGTGCTGATCGGGATCGCCTTTACCGCTCTCGGCATCGCCATCGCCTCGAGGATGGAGGACATGCACGGGTTCCAGCTCATCATGAACTTTGTCGTCTTCCCTATCTTCGGGCTCTCGGGAGCGCTCTTTCCCATCAGCAGCCTTCCTGCGTGGGTGCAGCCGCTGACCATGCTGGACCCCCTCACCTACGGGGTGGAGGGGATACGCTACGGACTCACGGGGACGGCGCAGATCAACCCGGCGGTCTGCTTCATGGTGCTGGCGGCATTCTCCGCGTTCATGACGATTGTGGGGGCCTGGCTCTTCCGGAAGATGAGCATCTGATACCGCCGCGGCGCCCGGCATTTCCCTTTTTTTCCGGGTGCACCGCACGAAAATCAGGCAGCACCCATCATAGAGCCTGCTACGAAGAGCAACCCCCGGAGGGAACGCTGCCCGGAACCGGCTGATTCGGAGCGGTCAGTCAGTCCACATGGACGTGCGGGATCCGCAGCACCGAGACGCCCCGCGGGACCGACGAGGTGTCGGTGCCGGAGGGGACGGCGAGGATGTGCTCGAGAATCGACACGTTCTGGCCGGAGAGGATTTCCATGTAATGCCGCATCCGCTTCAGGTGGTCTTCGGTGATCAGTTTCACCACCTCGACGGCACAGAAACTGCGTTCGATTCGCTCGCCGGTCTCCTTTTCGATCAGGAAATCAGGCTGGACGCCGGGCACTTCATTGCGTGCAAGGATTTTCCAGCCCCGGTTTTCCGGGTACCACTTCTGCAGTTGTTTTCGGACATGCGGGTACATGTCTTCTTTGCTGAGGGACATGAGGAGCTCAAAAAATATTTTATAATATATACAACTTATTATATGCTTTTCGCAGGTCCGCGAAACTGCGTGCATCGCACTGTTTTCACCCGCATGCGGCCTCGCACACAGCACCCGCGAACGATGCCGGCGATGAGCAAAAAAACCTCAACCTATTTGCCCAGAACCACCCAATGCAATCATCATGAGTCTGTTGCGCCGCTGCCCGGAATGCGGGGCCGAGTTTTTTCTTCAATCATCGTGCTGCTGCCACGGCCCCTGCCAGGACACGTACCGGTGCCCCCGGTGCGGGCTTGCGCTCCGGGAACCCGTCCGTGTGGTGCTCTCCCACTCGTGGGACGATGAATAAACCCCCGACCATCCTGAGCGTGACACACCGCACGCCGGGGCCTCACCCGCCCGCGGGCCCTGCACCATCGCCCTCGACCATCTCGCCGAGATAGATGTCCTGCGAACCCGACCGTTCATCATGCCAGGCGAGGGTATCATCCCGGACTGCCGGCGCATGCCGGTCGACTGGTCCGGTGAGGATCGGCACGCCGGTGCCGCCGGACAGGGTGCAGCCATAGATCCCCTTCACTTCTCCACGCGTATCGGTCCAGACCACCAGATCACCGTGCATGGCAGGCGAGCCCTGCGCACCCGGGATAATACACACCTCCCGCTCTTCGCCGGTGGAGAGATCGTACAGGAAGATGTCCCAGTCATCGTAGCGGTTGTCGGCAAAGACCACAACATCGCCCCAGAGTGCCGGCTCCCTCTGGTCGGCGGGATGGTCCGTGATCCGGGCGGTCTCTCCCGTGGCGATGTTGTGGACGAAAAGGTCAAAATTCCCGCTGCGGTTCTCCGCCCACACGATGCGGTCGCCCCAGACGGCAGGATCGAGCTCCTCGCCGGACCCGTTCGTGATCCGCACCTCGTCGCCGGTGGTCAGGTTGCAGAGGTAGATGTCAGCACTTCCGCCCCGGTAGTCCTCCCAGACCAGACGGTCCTCGTAGAGGGAGGGATACATGCTGTCGTCTGCATCGCCGGTGATCCGCCTCACCTCTCCGGTCGTCAGGTCAAGGAGCATGATGTCGAAGGTCTCGTTGTCCAGCTCCTGGTAGGCCAGCACATCCCCGTACAGCGCCGGTTCGCCCTGATCGGGCTCGCCTGTAACCGCCGCCGTTTCATTTTCGACCACAACGCCGCCTGCGATGGCAGCGAGCGCCACGCAAACAACCACCAGAATCACCACCCATCCCCGCATCTGATCCTCTCCGGTGAATGGAGCGAATAGGTGTGCGGCCGGTATATATGCATTCGTATGGGGGGAGCGTCTGCCTTTCAGCCCAGGTCTTCGGCGAGCAGGGCGTCGATATCCGCCCGCTCGGTCGTCTGCAGCAGATCGCATTCCCTGCTCACCGATGCCGTCTCCCTGCCCGCCTTCTCCATGGCACGCCTGATGACCGCCACCGCCTGCGCAAGTCCGCCGCGCTTCCAGTGCGCCTGTATGACCGCATCGGTAATTTTTTTGGCGATCTCGCTGCCGAATACCACGAAGACGCTCCCTTCGCCCTGCTGTGTCACGGTGCCCTCCCCGGCCTCGAACTCGGCGATGACGTACCTCCCGGCGGCGGCATAGACCCGCCGTTTGCGCACCTTTCCGCCCTCGCTCGAGGTCACTTCTCCGACCAGCACGCCATTGCGCAACGCCACCTTGCACCGGTCGTCGTAGACGAACAGCCGGATGCCGATCGCATCGCTGCGCCGGTGCAGGTCCTCGTCGGCAACGATACGGCCGGAATAGAGTTCCCGCTCGAGGCGTTCGACGCTTGCATCGTTTCCGAGAAAAAAGACCGATCTCCTGTCGCCCGCCATCACGGCGCCGTTTTCCCCAACAAATGCTATCACGAGACTCATCGCGCGTCTACTTCTTGATCCACGTGGGCGGGATCATCGATATTCTTGCCGGATGGGGCACCGGGGCTGCAGCTCAACCATGCCGGTGGCGGTGGTGGGTGTCGGGGTGGTGCGGGTGCTCGTGGGCGACTGCCTCGTGGGCGTGGAGGTGGGAATGGTACCCCTGGCGGTCACGCGGCGGGTCGCCGGGAGCATGGCAATGGTCGTGGTGGCCGTCATCATGGCGGTGGCGGTGCTCGTGCGCCTCCGCGGGATGGTGGTGGATGTGGCAGTGCCGCTCGGAGAGCATCAGAAAGAGCCCTCCCGCCATCAGGGGAAGCGCGAGGAAGACCGCCGTGCCCGGGATCTCCCGGAAAATTATAAAAGAAAGAATGACACCGAAGAGTGGATTGATCCCGAATATCGCCCCGGTCCGTGCGGCACCGAGGCCGCGCAGCGCTCTGAGGTAGCAGAGGACCATCATCCCGCCGAAGGAGAGGAAGCCCACCGCCATCGCCGCCATCACCGTGTGCGGGGCGGGGAGCGTTTCGCCCAGCAGCACGGCCGCCGCCATCATGATCGCCCCTGCCGCCCAGCCCTTGATGACCACGATGCGCACGGGATCTTTGCCGGAGAGTGCACGGTTGATGTTGACCTCGATCCCCCAGAAGACGCAGGTGAGCAGCACGCCGAAGGCCCCGAGGGAGAACCCGAGCGCGGAGCCAGGGCTGTAGGTGAGCGCCATGCAGGCGAGGGTGATGAGGGCGAGGGCGCCCCAGATGCGCGTTCCCACGGGCTCCCTGAACATGGCGGACGCAACGAACGTGGTGACCACCGCTTCAAAGCCGAGCAGCAGCGAGGCGGTGACCGCGGGGGTGCACGCAAGGCTCATCATGAGGATGACCGTGGGCAGGATCGAGCCGAGGACGAGCGAGAGCGCGAGCAGGGGGTAGTCTGTTCGCACCAGCGGTGCCTCGACGCTTCTCCGCCTGTTGCTCCGCCATGCGGTGAGCACGAAATAGGCGCTCATGCCCAGGCCTGCACCGAGATACAAAAGCCCGCTGAGTGTCAGAGGGGCGACACCCCCGACCAGCAGTTTGGAGAGCGGCGCGCCCGCTCCGAAGAGCACTGCGGCGGCAAGGGCGGACACGATGGAGACGCGGGCATCGCGGGGCATGGGATATGCATAGTATATCGGGGTCCGCCGGGATGAATGGGACGGGTGTGCCGCCGCGGGTCTTTAGCCCGGGTTGGCGGCAAACGATGCGGCAAGCGAATGCCGGCGGGCGGCATCGAGGTCGTCGGCGAGCAGGCCGAACAGGAGGCGGTCGTGGAATCCGCCGCGTGCGTGCCAGTACTTCCGCTGGCAGCCTTCGGCAACAAAGCCGCATCTCTCCATCACCCGCCTCGAACCGGTATTGCCCGCGGCACAGTCCCCGTTCAGGCGGTACGCCCCTGCCACGAGAAACGCATAGTACACGAGAAAACCGCAGGCTTCAGTGCCGTAGCCCCGGTTCCAGCACGAATCGTCGATCTGGTAGCCGATGAGGTAGGCGCCGGGGCTGGCATCGATGGCCAGCAGGCCGCACTGACCGACGAACTCACCACCATCCCGGGTCCTGAGGGTGAAGATGGGGTTTGAAGGCAGGGCGCCGCAGGCGCGGGCCTCGCGGGCGGCCTCCACGAAGGGGGTGAAGTAGGTTCCGGTCGCCTCATCCGAATTCGGCCCGAAAAAGAGCCATTCGCAGACGGAATCCTTTGCGAGCATCCGGCCTGATGAGCAGGGGGATCTCGGTGCAGCCAAGCACCACCGCCTCTGCACCCTGCTGCCCGAGCCTATCGATGATCGCCGCCATGGCTGCGCGCGAAGAGACATCGAACAGCTCGCGGCAGATCTCGTCAAAGATGATCCGGTCGACGAATTCCCGGTCGCAGTCCCCGGGCACAATCACCTCAATCCCGAACTCCTCCTCCTGTCTTTGCCGGTAAAATGCACCCTCCATCGTGAGGCGTGTCCCCAGCAGGCCGACGGTTTTCCGGCCGTCTGCAACGATCTGCGCACCGGTGACATCGGCGATGTGGATGAGGTGGACGGTACATTCTGCCTGTAGCCGGTCCGCAAGGATGTGTATCGTGTTGGTGCAGATGAGCAGGCACTTCGCACCGCCTTTTTCCAGTGCACGGGCGGCATGCACAAGGAGAGCGGCGATCGCATCCCACTCCCCCTCGTGCATCAGCGTTGAGATGTGCGCGAAATCAAAGGAATAAAGCATGCATGCCGCCGAATGGAGACCTCCAAATCTGCGGCTCACCTCCTCATTGATACTCCGGTAATAGGCAAGGGACGACTCCCAGCTCATCCCCCCGATAAGCCCGATCGTGTTCATCGTTTCACGTCTTCCCGAGAGCGTGGGAGATACCGGGTATTAGGGATTGGGGTATCTGCGCGATGGCGTACGAAGAACATCCCGGGAGAAATCCGGCGTTTTCGGAGGGGATACCCGCCGGGTGAGAAAAGTGGTGAGTTTCAGGGCCGCCCTCCGACGCTCTCCACATCCAGGTCGACCTCGATGCCGCCCTGGACGGCAAACACGAGGTTGTAGACGACGGCCGCGATGGCCCCGCCGATGAACCCCCCGATCGCCCAGACGACCATGGCAATGAGGATGCCGGCGATACCCGCGCCGATCGCACCGATAAGTCCGATATCAATCACGGGAACGGTCGCTACCACGGCGAGAATCCCTGCGACAAGCCCATACAGCGCACTCAGGACTGCAAAGAATAGTGCAACCGACCAGACCCCGAGACGCTTAACCCGCACCTTCTCTTTTGTCAAACACTTCACCCCCAGTGGGACGCTACGACATAGGATAGCCAGAAAGATATTAAAATATTGCTATGTGGATAAAAACCCTGGCCGGGTAATAGAGCTTATCAGCCCATTCCTGCAGTAGTTTGGCAGCAGGACTGCTCCGCGGAACCGCAAGGGGACACGGAGGAGACGCCAGTTGTTCCCGCAGGCGGCGGGCGGGGCACCCAACCACTTCCGGCAAATGTTGATGTAGCCCGAAAAGAAAAATATGAATATGAAGGGGGATATCACCGCGTTCGCCTGCCATGTCGCCATGGGGGCACTCATCACCCAGGTACTTCTTCTGGCACTTTCCGTACAATGCGGTCTGCCCGGCGCCGGCGGACCACTCCAGAACCTCGGCGCCGTCTGGGAGAGTATTGCCGGCCAGCTGACCACCACCCAGCTCGTGCTGTTCGGCCTGTTCGACTGCGCGGGCGGGCTGGGGTTTAGCGCTCTTGCACACGGCAGGATGACCCGGCTGTTCGCGCATTCCTGAAGAGCCCCGCCGCGATTCCCGCAGGTTCCCGATCCGCCCGGCACCACCCTTTTTTTCTGCTCGGCTGTCGAGAGATACGGGCATAGTACCGCCAGCCGAGCCGCATCCAGTACTTCCATGACCGCAGAACCAGAAAAATTCCAGGAAAAGGCGACCAGAGGCGTCCATATCCTCACCGGCGACCCGAAGAAGGCCATCGTCGAACTCGCATGGCCCATGATCATCGCCATGGTGCTGCTCTCCTTCTACCAGATCGTCGATGCAGCATGGGTCGCCGGCCTTGGCCCTGACGCGCTCGCCGCCGTGGGGTTCGCCGGCCCGGTCTTCATGGTGCTCGTCGGGATGGGCATCGGGGTCGGGGCAGGCGTCACCTCGGCGGTAGCGAGGCGTATCGGGGCCGGGGACCGGGCGGGCGCCGACAACGTAGCCCTCCACGCGGTGCTCCTCGCGGTGCTCATCTCCGCAGTGCTCACCGCCCCCCTCGTGGCCTTCGCCGAGCCGCTATTCCTGGCCCTCGGGGCGGGCGAGGTGGCGGGGCTTGCAGCGGACTACGGGAAAATTGTCTTTGGCGGCGCCGTCTTCGTCATTTTCAGCAATATCGCCTACGCCATCCTGCGGGGCGAGGGCGACACCCGGCGGACGATGTATGCAATGGCGCTCTCGTCGGTGCTCAACATGATCCTCGATCCCCTCCTGATCTATCAGGCGGGGCTCGGCGTCGCCGGGGCCGCACTGGCGACCGTCATTTCCATCGCCGCTGTCTCGGCGCTGCTGCTCTACTGGTTTTTCATCCGGCGCGATACCTATGTCACGCTCTCCCCCGCGAATTTTGCGTACGATACGGGTACCGTGGCCGATATCCTGACGGTGGGCTTCCCGGCGAGCCTGGAATTCTTCATGATGGCCTCAGTCACCATCATCCTCAACGTCATCCTGGTCGGCGTCGGCGGGACGGATGCGGTGGCGGTGTACACCACGGGGTGGCGGGTGGTGATGTTCGCCATCATCCCCATCATCGGCCTCGGCACGTCGGTGGTCTCCGTCACGGGCGCCGCGTTCGGAGCCCGCCGTTTCGAGCGCATGGAGCTGATCCACGGCTATGCAACGAAACTGGGGGTGGGGATCGGCAATACGACGAGCGCCATCACCTGGCTGCTCGCCCCGTGCATCGCGGTGCTGTTCACCTATTCCCCCGAAAGCGCCCCCCTTGCAGTCCCGCTGGTCGCCTTCCTCAGGACCATGTGTTTCTTTTATCCGTTCGTGCCCCCCGGCGCGATCTCCAGTTCGCTCTTCCAGGGGGTAGGCAAGGGGTTCACCTCGCTGTTCCTCAACGTCCTGCGGTCGTTTATCTTCATCGCCGTCTTCGCCTACCTCCTCGCACACGTGATGGGGTTCGGCGTGGAGGGCGTCTGGTGGGGCATCGTGATCGGCGATATTGCCGGCGGGCTTGCGGCCTTCGGGTGGGCGAAACTCTACCTGTCCCGGCTGCTGGCGGTGCGGGGAAACGGCCCCGCTCCCGCCTGAGCGCATCCCGGGCCGCACGAAACCAATCGATTTATCGGGTTCCGGGCCAGATTATACTCCGGAATGGCTGCCTACCGGGAAGGCGACGTGCTGCAGGCGGAGGTTCGCGTCGATGGGAGAGGGGACGCGAAGGTACGCCCGGTGGTGGTGATCGAATGGGAGGACGCGGTGACGCTCCGCGTCCTTCCCGTCACCTCCCGCTCCCCCGTCGATGCACCCCACGTGGCCGTCGAGCTGGTGGATTTCGTCCAGGGCGGGCTCGATTTCTTCGAGGCGAGCTATGTCCTCACCACCAGCGAGTGCAGGGTGGGCGTCCGGGAGGTCAGGGGCAGGAAAGGCAGGCTTGCACGGGAACCCCTGGAGGCGATCCGGGCCGCACTGCCTTCGACACGCGGCCGGGCGGGGAAAGGGTGAGGACGGGACCGCCCGGGCCCTGCGGAAGCGGCGTGCATTGCCGAATGAGAGAACCACCTCTCCCGGAGAGGGGTTTCGAGGATACAGCAGCCGCGTTTTATGGGTATCCTTTTTATTGTAGCAGTGCATACTAAAAGAAAATCAGATATCGTTCACGGAGTGAGACACCTGGCCAACAATACGAGGAAACATAAACCGGGCGGGGGGGAAGAGCCGGCGATCATTCGCGTGCGCCTCCCGAACAAACGGAACAACGAGATGTTCGGCATGGCGGACCTGATGCTGGGCGCAAACCACATCCGGGTCAAGTGCTTCGACGGCGTCACGCGTGTCGGGCGGATCAAGGGCAAGATCAAAAAGCGCGTCTGGATCCGCGAGGGCGACGTGCTCATCGTGATCCCCTGGAGTTTCCAGGACGAGAAGTGCGACATCGTCTACCGCTACACGGGCCCGCAGGTGGAGTGGCTCCGCAGAAACGGCTATCTCTGAGGGGCCGAATAATTTTCCCGGCGTGTGCCGCAACGTGTTATCATTCGGGAAACTGAAAATGCTCCCCGTCTCTCATTTTTCGAAAAAAAGTTCAGATATTGGTGATGGTGATATCGTACTGCTTGACGAACACCCGTTTCACATTTGATATGGTATATTCTTTGCCATTATGGGGGCCCAAGCCGTTTGGAGCTATTGACGATCCACTGAAGTAGTTCTTCCATGCCTGGGAATAGTCATTGACAGTATCTGGATCATAGGTTACGGCAACGTGTGTTGGATCTACAAATTCTATAGTCCGGGCCAGCAAGCTGTTCTCATTCCTGCTCATCTGGAGGTTGCCGATGCCGTTGAGGGAGAGAGCCCGGGAGGAATCGAGCCTCATCAGGAAGATGACGAGGGTATCCGTGTCGTCATCATAGAACCAGCGCGGTTCTGCGAGCATGACCGAACCCGATGCGTCCTGCTGCCGCTTTACCACCGCCCCGTTCTCAAAGGAGATAACCGCCGTCCCCTGGTCGGAGACGTAGCGCAATTCGCCGGGTTTGAAATTGATGAAGTCAGCGTGCAAATCTTCCCAGGTCCCGTTATCCCACCATTCAAAATTGAATTTCTGGCTTGAGTCTGCCTTCTTATGCACAGTCAGGGCCCCGCCGGAGACCCGCAGGGCCGTGTCCTTGTAGGGCACGTTGCTGTAGGTGAGCAGTTTGATGTCGTTCTGGATCGTGATCATCGTCTGCTCCATGGTGCGCTCGTCCGCCCCGATCTGGTGCTGGAGCAGCATCGGGTACCCGTAGAGGGAGACCAATCCGATGCCGGCGACCACGATGGAGAAAATGATGATAAACCCGATCGATTCGGAAACCGCACTCTCGTCCATTTGAAATATCCTTTGTATGCTCATGTATACCCACTCGAGTCATAGGAAATCCTGTTCAGTCCGTTGCCGGTCGTCTCTCCGGTCACCGGGCGGGTCGCCCCGATGCCTCCCAGCGCGATGCTGCTGCGGAGGTTGTAGTCGGTCACGATGATCCGCTGTGCTGCACCCTCGCCGTCGAGCTGCACCCAGTATTCCTGCTTCGCCACGTCGTCGGGGAGGTCGAACTTCGTGGTGATCGTTCCGTTGCCGGGGGCGATGACATAGAGGTCCACGATCCGGACGCTGACCCCGTTGCCGATATCGGTGAAGCTGTGGAACTTGAGGGTGTCGGAGGGGCCCGAGATGAAGGCTGCGTTGACGGCGAACATGACGATGACCAGCAGCACCACCAGTACGCCGGAGACGGTGATGTACTCGAGCAGGCTGGAAAGGCCCTCTTCATCAAGGTGTTTTCGGTCGCGATAGCAGGAACGTCTCATCATATTCGGTCACTCCATTGTTGAAATGAATTTTAATCCGGGTATAACTGTTATAGGAGTCGGACATCGCCCCCGTCTTGAAGGTAGGATCTGAAGAATAATCGGGAGCATACTTCACCACGGTATTTTTTCGAACCATGGAGAGGGTGACGAGATCTTTCATTATATCATCAGCTTCTCCATCACCAACATACTGTTCCCAATTCTTGGCGATCTCAATCATCTCACTGCGCAGGTCCTGGATGTCGTTTTTCGGGAATTCCAGCACGCCCTCGGAGGTCGTCTGGCCCACCACCGTCGACTGGGCGATGATGATGGCAAGGAAAAAGATCCCGACGCAGACCATGAAGCCCATCAGCACGATCCACTGGCCCTCGTCGTTCAACCTCTCCATAGCAGCACCTCCAGGAGCACCACCTGCGCACGTTCATCAACATCATGATTCAGGGTTATTTGAGGCTTGGGATTCGGAGGATAATGTTTTGCATCGATCGTGACGAACCTCGTAACCCGCACCGCAGGCTCCCTGCTCACTAAATCACTACGGGCGTCATTGCCTGAGCTGCAGAAATGATAACTCTGAATTTCGCTTTCATTTACGGGCGGAGATTCCATCCGATAATAGATCGTCGCATTGAACTGGATATCGTTGACAACCGTTTTTTTCGGGTCGGTCGTTCGTGTGATGTTATCCAAAAAATATGTCCTGAAATCGGTGCTGTTGTCCGTTACGATGAGTTTTTCAAGGATGTTCTCGCCGCTCCCGTAGATCTCCGGCTCGGTGTCGGGCAAATCCATCATCGCCAGCGCATCGCTGCCCAGCTGCTGGAGCTGCATGTCCGTTATATGCACGTCACCGGGCGTGTACACCGTGGTGGTGCCCAGCACAAGGTAGGCGGTCAACAGCATGAGCACGCCGGCGGCGAACCCCTCGAGGGTGTACATCTGGGCCTGGTCGTTTACCATACACACACCTCCAGGACGCCGTCCGTAAGGGTGGGCAGGGTCATCACATTATCGGGATCCTGATAATTATATTCGAATGTGCCGTTGATGAATTGTTTTGTTTTATTCACATCAATGAAATCGTAGTCAAGGCTCATTTTGACCGTCAAAACCGTGTCGGTCTCATAGGCGAATGGAAGCGGCGGTGCGAGTATCAACCGGATTTTCGAGACGTCATTGAGCTGGCAATGATCATCAAGGGTGTGATAGGTAGTAGCACCACTGTTATCCTCCAGAATGAGCTGATAGGATTCGTCGTCCTGTATATCATACCCGAAGGGGATCTCTCCAGCAACCCCCTCTTTGTAGAACCGGGTCCCGTTGAGCCACACCTCATTGGTATCTGTAGAGTTCAAACTCTGATCGAAGTTCTCAAATGTGATATTGACAGGCTCAAACCGGGGATCGATCCGGTACGCCTCGCTAATCGATTTATCGTAGAGTTTGGCGTAGTCGAGCTCCACAGAGAAATATGTAGTGGTCCGATTTTCCTCAGTTTCTGAACGGACTAAATTAGTACAGTCTATTGAAGCATAATGCGGCTCCTTCACCTTTACCAGGCGGCGGATGTAGCCGTAGCTTCGTTTGGGAACGTCATCGCCCCGCGGTGGTAGCAATTCATCGCCGACCTTGAGGGCAATATTGTAGGCATAGGGAGCGTAGGGCATGTCGGCGAAGATCACCTTCTGCCCGTAGTCCTCGTCGGTAAAAAATGAATCATTGAAAAATCGGTTGATTTTCGCGCGGGAAAGCACGTTGGGGGTGTTTGCGGAGACCGCGAGGCCCAGGCGGTGGATATCGTCCTTGTGGTATTCGTCTTTCAGCTCCCAGGGGGGGTTGGCGGGCCAGCCCGGGTCCTCCACCAGGATGACCCCCGTGCGGTAGGCGACCGCATCGTAGTCGATGTTCTGGCTCTCGAGGCCGATCATGATGCCCGGGACCATGTTGATCACCATGATGAGGGCGAGAATGAAGATGGTGAACCCGGCCAGAAAATCCACGGAAAGCATCGCGCTGTCATCCATCACTCTGATAGGATCAACTCCCCTGATTCTGCGTCGAAAGACAGGTCGCTCATCCGGGCTCCGTTTCTGGCATAGACCCGGTATACCCCGTCGATGAGCTCGAGGCTGATCTCTGTTGCCTCCGAGATCTCCAGCAGTTCCTGCATGGTTTCGCCCTGTGCTGCGAAGAGATCCTCCGGGCTCATGATTGCGTCCATGTCGATGGCGGGCGTGCCGAACTGCTCGGGCCACGAGTACGCCTTCCAGGCATACGCGTCATAGACGAGGAGCGCGGTGGCGTTGTCCCGCGTGGTGGCGCCCAGGATCCAGACGGTCGCGGTCCCGTCAAGCTCCACGCCGGCACCATTGATCTGGTGGATGGCCATATTCTCCGCTGGCAGGAATCCCTCGGATTGGGCAAAGGCGAGGTCGTCAAGGGCATACCCGAGGGTGACCCGGTATACTTCCGCGGGCAGGGTGATATCGGTGATGCCCTCGCCCTCCAGCGTACTCTCGGCTGCAGGTGCCGTGATGCAGCCACACATAAAGCAGAGCGCAACGATTATAAGTACCAGGAAACTGCGATAATCCATATTGAGTATCCTTAATCAATTCTTACTTTTAAGTGGAACCATATAAACGTTGGCAAATGGCGCTGTCCCGGGGTGGGCAGGGCACTATTCTCGCCCGATCAGGCAATTTTCCCGGTGACGCAAACCGGGGTGCCGGCACGGTCCGCAGTGCGAGGCCGCGCACACCGGGCCCCGCAGTTCCCCGGGACGACGGAATGCACACACCGCTACCGCACGATCTTGGTGATGGGGATTTCCAGGATATCCTCCGCCCCCGCCTCCTGCAGCCGCGGGATGAGGGCGTTGACCTCTCCCTTGGTGACCACCGTCTGCACGCTGAAATACTCGATCCCGTGCAGCCTGCTCACCGTCGGCATCTTCATCGCCGGGAGGCGTTCGATCACCGCCTCAAGCTGCCCGGAGGGCACGTTGAGCGAGAGGAGCACCTGGTGGCGGGCGTCGATCACGCCCATCAGGAGGGTGCGGATCTCCTCCATCGCCCTGCGCTTAACCGGGTCCTCCCAGCTCTCCCGGTTGGCGAGGACGGCGGTGTGCGACTCCATGATCTGGCCGATGATCTTGAGCCCGTTTTTCCGGAGCGTGCTGCCGGTCTCCGTGAGGTCGACGACCACGTCCATCAGGTCGGGCACCTTCGCCTCCGATGCCCCGTAGGAGGGAAAAAGCTGCACGTCGATCCCGAGCTCATCGAAAAAACGCTGCGTGATCCGCGGATACTCCGTGGTGACGCGGCTGCCCGGGCGGATCCGGCGCACATTATCGATGTCCTCGCTGGTGTGCACGGCAACCACGATGCGGACGTTCCCCTCGCCGGTTTTGCTGTAGGAGAGGTTCGCGACCTCCACCACATCGGTCGCACCCGACTCCTCCACCCAGTCGATCCCGGCGACGCCCAGATCGAAGTAGCCCTTCTGGACAAACGAGGGGATTTCCTGCGGGCGGAGGATCTTCACCTTCCCGATCCGGGCATCCCTGATGACCGGGTTGTAGTCGCGATCCGTCCGCCTCACTTCGAGATCCGCTTCCTTGAAGAGCTGGAGCGTCTGTGCTTCGAGGCTTCCTTTCGGGAGAGCGATGCTGATCATTGCTACACTAGTCTGCAAAATGAGGTTGAAAAGACTTCCTTTCCGCATCCCCGAAAGGAGATAAAGGGGGTGGTTCAGTCAAGGGTGTGCAGCACGAGCCCGCTCAGGAGCTTGGGCTCGAACCAGGTGGACTTCGGGGGCATCACGCCGCCCTCGTCCGCGATTGCCAGCACCGTCTCGATATTCACCGGCTGGATGGAAAATGCGAGGATGTATTCGCCGCTGTCCACGCGCTCCTCGAGGTCGGCAAGCGGGCGGTTGCCCCCCAGGTACTGGACCCGGGGATCGGCGCGGGGGTCGGTGATGCCGAGCATCCCTTCGAGCACCTCGCGTTGCAGGATCGAGACGTCGAGGGAGCCGATGGTATCGTCGGCGTTCCGCACGGGGCAGCTGAGCTCGTACCACCGCCCCTGCAGGTACATGTGAATGACATGGGTCGGCTCGTCGAATTCACGGAGCGGCGGGACGCAGAAGACCGTATCATCGATCTCGCCGTAGGATGTGACCGTGAACGTCGAGGACAGGGCGTCGAGGAACGATGCGGGCGTATACGAACCGATGTCCCGGACAAGGCGGCTGTAGCCGTGGATCTTCACCCGGTTTTCGGCAAAGAGCACCCCGATGAACCGTGCCGCTTCGGGGGTGAGCGCGCCCGCCTGCCGGCGGCGTTCGGCCACGTTGACCGCCGACTTCGCGCGGTGGTGCCCATCGGCGATATAGAGGTTGTCCTCCGGGGAAAACAGGCCTTCGAGGATTGCGAGGTCGTCCGGGTCGTCGATCCGGAAGATCTCGTGGACTTCCCCCTTGGGGGTCTTGACGGTCGCGTCGGGCTCCCGGTGCTGGATCATGGCGGCGATGGCGGCAAAGATCGCCCCGGGGTCGCGGTAGAGCAGGACGACAAGCCCGGTATTGGCGTTGGTGGTGTCGATATGCCGGGAGCGGTCCTCCTCCTTATCGTAGCGGGTATGCTCGTGGCGCCGGATGCGGTTCTCCGCGTAGTCCTCCGTCTCCAGGCACGCCACAAGGCCGGTATAGATCGTGCCGCCCTCCTTGACCCGGTAGATGGAGAGGGAGGGGGCATCGTCCCGCAGGAGCTGGCCGCGTTCGATCATGGCGTCGAGGTTCTCCTTCGCCCGCGCATAGACCCGATCGTCTGCCGGATCGGTCTCGGGCAGCTCGGCATCGGACCGGATCACCCGCAGGAAACTCTTTGGGTTCTGCTCGATGATCTCCCGCGCCTCCCCGGTGGTCACCACGTCGTAGGGGACCGAGGCAATTCGCGCCGCTTCGTCCCCTCGGGGCCGTAATGCTGAGAATCTATGTATGCGGACCATAGGTATCCTGCCGTAACATCTTTGAAAAGGACGTACTAATGTACGGCGAGAACCATAATAGGAGTATCCCGGACAGAGCGATGACTGCCCACGACGTTCATATCAGGAGAGCCCGCCCCGACGATCTGCAAGAGATTACGTCCATTGAACGAGCCTCATTCCCCGATCCCTGGGAGGGGGACGTACTGGCCGAGAGCCTCCATTTTTACCCGAGGACGTTCTTCGTGGCGGAAAACGAGTCCCATATCGCCGGTTTCGTGGCCGCCGGGGTGGAAGACACCGGCGTGGAGGTCTACGGCCACATCCTGAACCTTGCCGTCGAGCCCTCCGTCCGGTCGCGCGGGATCGGGCGAAGGCTCGTCAACCGGGTAGAGCTGGAGTGCCTGCTGCTCGGGGCCGCGGGCATCCAGCTCGAGGTCAGGGCGTCGAACACGCGGGCGCGCCGGTTCTATGAACACCTCGGCTACGAGCAGGTGTTCGTCCTCGCAGACTACTACTCCGACGGCGAGGACGCCATCGTGATGATGAAGTGGTTCGTCTATTAAAGAAGGGAGATTACCCCCGGCCCAACGATTTGTGCGCCCGGGCGAGGTGGCCGGCGGCAAGCGCCCCCAGCAGGGAGAGTTCCCCGGCGAGGACCCCTGAAGCGACGATCTCCGCGAATGCCCGTGCATTGCTGCCCGGCGGGTCGCCGCCCCCGGCCACCCCGAGCAGGGAGAGGCATTCCCGCTGGCAATCGATCCCGGTGCCGCCGCCCACGGTGCCCACCTGCAGGGCGGGGATGGTCACCGCCACATAACATCCCCCCTCGACGGGATCCACCGTGGTCATGGTGCTGCTCCCCTCGACCACGTGAGCGGGATCCTGCCCGCAGGCGATGAACATCGCGGCGATGACGTTGGCGGCGTGGGCGTTGAACCCGAGCGATCCGGCACGTGCGGAGCCCACCAGGTTCTTGCGGTAATTCACCTCGGCGAGCGCGGCGGCGGTGGTCTTGAGCACATCGGCGATCAGGTCGTCCCCGAGAAACACCCCGGCCACCATGGTCTTGCCCCGGCCCAGGATCCCGTTCACCGCCGCCGGCTTCTTGTCGGTGCAGAGGTTGCCGGAGAGCGCCACCAGGTGCGCGCCCGTCGCCGCCTCGATCACACCTGCGACCTTCTCGCTGGCAATGGTGACCATGTTCATGCCCATGGCATCCTTGGTGTCGAACTCGATGCGCACGAACACGCTGGTGCCGGCAACGAAGGCTACGATGTCCAGCAATTTGCCGTGCGAGGTCGTCGACTCTGCCGCGTGGCGCAAACGATCGATATGCGCCTCCACCCACCGGACCGTCTCGTGCGCGTGGGCGGCGGACCGCGTGGCGAAGACCGGCGCACGCGTCATGCCGTCGCGGAAGATGCGGACCTCGGCGCCCCCCGCCGCGGTCACCGCCCGGCAGCCACGGTTCACCGATGCGATGAGGGCGCCTTCGGTGGTGGCGAGGGGGAGCCAGTATGCGCCGTCCGCATACTCCCCGCGCACCGCGAGAGGCCCGGCGACCCCCACCGGGACCTGCACCGCCCCGATCATGTTCTCGCAGTTGCGCTTCACCACACGCTCGATGTCGATCGAGAAGGCCCCGAGGCGGGGAAGCGGCGTTCCCGTCTCCTCCTCGATAAACGCCCGTCGCACGGCAACCGCTTGTTCGGGCGGCAGGCTTGTCTCGAGGGCGTAGAGCTTGAGCGTCCCTTTTTTTAGCCTGTCGAGATAATCATCCATGCATACATTTTAGCGCCTTCCAATAAAGATGGCAGGTGGTCGGGATCAGACGGGAGCAATGGAGCATCAGGGTGCATACCGCGGACGCGGAGACGGTGCGGCGGGCCCTCAAGGAGCGGGACCTCCTCGACCGCACCCTCAAACCGGAGCGTGACGGCGAATTCCTCCTCGTCCCGGTGACCGAGCGGATCGAGCATGCGGAGCGGGCGGACTTCGAGGAGCGGACGCAGCCCGCAAAGCTCCCCCGCCACGAACTCGTGGGGGGCATTGCGCTGCTCCACGAGCGGGATGCAGAGGGCGCCCGGCGCCTTCTTGCGGCGCGGCCCTCCCTGCACACCGTGCTCTATCCCGAGAGTGCGGTGGAGGGAGCGTACCGGACGCGGGCATTTACGCTGCTGGCGGGAGAGGACACCACCCGGACGCGCTATATCGAATACGGGCTGCGCTTCGAGATCGACCTCGCCGTCGCCTACTTCTCCCCGCGCCTCGCCAACGAACGCCAGCGGGTGCTCGATCTCGTGGACGAGGGAGAGCGCGTCTTCGACCTCTTTGCCGGGGTGGGGCCGTTTGCCATCACGCTCGCACAGAAAGCCGCCGTCGTCTTCGCCTCCGACATCAACCCCGGCGCCGTGCACCTCATGATAGACAACCTGCGTGGAAACCGCGTGCGCAATGTCGTCCCCATGCTCGCCGATGCGCACCGTATCGGGCGGGTGTGCAGCCTGCAGTGGGACCGCGTGGTCATGAACCTCCCCCTCATGTCAGCACAGTTCCTCGAGACCGCCTTCGATCTCTGCAGGGAGGGGGGCTGGATCCATTTCTATGCCCTGCAGTCGGAGATGGGCATATATCTCCCCCGGATCGAGGCGCATACCGGCGGGGCGATTCATGAGCGCGTCGTACGATCCTACTCGCCGTCGCAGCACCACGCGGTCTACGACATCGAGGTGCGACCACCGCACTAAAAAAAGAGGTTATTCGACGGGCACGAATTTTGTGCCGTAGTAGAGCGGGCCGCTTGCGCTTTCCGCCCCGATCCTGCGGAAGGCCTTTTTCACCAGCATCCCGATGGAGACCTCCTCCGGTGCACAGATCACCTGCGCAGTGAGACGCGGCCCCTCATCCAGCTGGACGATGGCGAGCACATACGGGGTCTGCGCATCGAACTGCTCGCTCGCCGTCCGGATGACGGTGTGGGTGACAACTGTGCCGGTGCCGGTGAACCGGTGCTCGACGATCTTCCCGTCGCGCCGGCAGTCCGGGCAGAAGGTGCGGGGAGGGAAGAACACCCGCCCGCACGTCTCGCAGCGCGTCCCTTCGAGGTTGTAGCGCTGCGGCTGTTTTCTCCAGAATCGTGCAACTGACATTGTTTCACACCCCCAGGATATGGCAGACGACGGTGGCGCCCGTCCCGCCCACGTTATGCGTCATGCCGATCTCGCCGTCGATCTGGCGACCGGTTGCCTCCCCGCGTAGCTGGGTGACGATCTCGTAGATCTGCTTGATACCCGTGGCGCCCACGGGATGCCCGCAGGCCTTCAGACCGCCGCTCGGGTTGACCGGCAAATCCCCGTCCAGCGCCGTGGCACCCTCTTCGGTGAGGAGGCCCGCCTGGCCCTTGGCGCAGAACCCGAGATCCTCGATGGCGCAGAGTTCGGCGATGGTGAAGCAGTCGTGGACCTCGATCATGTCGATCTGGCTTCGCTCCACCCCCGCAGCATGGAACGCCCGCTCCCCGGCCACCATGGTGGC
>DSDF01000023.1 GCA_011048835.1 Methanoculleus sp.
CCGTGTGAACCCGCCCATTTGCCCCGATGAGCAGGCAGGCGTCGCTGTCCTCGATATTGCCGGCGTCCCGGAGGAAAAATGAGAATCCGCGTTCCTTCCCGAATGCCCGCATCGCCCGGGCGAGCGTGCCGAGTTCGTCTCCGCTGATGACCCGCGTGACGAGGACGTCGGTTCCTTTTCCCTTGGGAGCGGTCCGTGCGGCGAGTTCCATGAACCGGGCGACAACCGCCACGGCGCTCTCTTCTCCGCCCATGGCGGAACGTGGTACTCCAAGGGGTAAATAGATGCTTGTTTGCGGGAATACGCCGCTTCGGGCGCATGCTGTCAATGTATTCAAGTCGGCAAAGGCGCCATACACTTCGCCACGTGATACCCGATGCCGCCGAAACCGTAAATGCCGAGGGCTGCCGCCGTCCATGACCTGTCGGGTTTCGGGCGGATGAAAGCTACCGGAAGGTCGCCTGCGATTCCATCCCGGCACATTACCCGGGCACCGGCGATGCATTCGCCAGCGTCCTCGCGGGCAGCGTCATGCAGGGCGCCAGCCTCCCGATCGCCCTCGACAGGGCGGTGAAGTTTGTGTCCAGTGCGATCCGGGGACATTCGGGCACGCCCATCCTGCGAGGGAAGGGGTACTGCTCGAAGGGTGCCGGATACCCTGAAAGGGCCGCTGGTGGCGGACAGTTACGAACGGATGGTGAACGGGCCGCCGCCACCCGATGCCTCCGCGCTACCCCGGCGGATCTCTCCGCCGGAGCGCATCTCCAGCGCCCCCCGCTCGAAACGCAAGGAAGGCAGGGCAACCGTTTCCATGCGTTTCCCTCTCCGTAGTGGCATCGGATACGGGACAATTCTATGCAATACAAAAGTATATTATGTAAAAAATATTTAATGATAGCATCCCATGCGGATTCTTGAAAAATTCAATCCCAGAAAGCGCCTCTTTTGTGCCCTCGATCTCTATCACCAGGGGAACAGCCACGCCAAAATGGGGCATTACGACGAGGCATTGCAGTGCTATGATCTCTCGATACAGAACAATCCCCGGGATGCCAATGTATGGACCAGCAGGGGCATCGTGCTCGCCGGTTCCGAGGATTTCAAGGCTGCAGTACAATCGTTCGATCAGGCGCTCCGCATCGATCCGATGCATGCCCGGGCACTGAAACACAAGGCCAAAGCGATGCTCAGGACGGGTGATTTCCAGCGGGCCCTCATATGCTGCAGGGAAGCCCTCGACCTCAACCCGAACTCCGTCTCCCTGTGGGTGATGAATGGCCTTGCGAACTACGGGATTGCAAACTACCGGGAATCGATCCGCTGCTACGACCGGGCGCTGAAACGCGACCCCCAGTCGCTCTCCGCAATGATCAACAAGGGAATTGCGCTCAACAAGGCAGGGAAGTACCAGGAGGCGCACGCATGCTTCGACCTCGCCCGGTTCATCGATCCCGGTCTTCCGGCCATCTACACCAACAAGGCCATCTCGTTCTACTACCAGAAGAACTATCCCCAGGCGCTTCGCTGCATCGAATGGACGCTTGAAATCGATCCCGAAAACGAGCGGGCGAAGTCCCTCCGACGGATACTCCAGTCAGGTCATGCACAGTGAGTGCGCACACCGGAAAAAGCAGTTAAAAATCGGATAATATCGATTCGAAATCGAGTATTTTCGGGCTTCCCGGCTCTTTTGCTTCTTCGATGCAGGTGATGATTTTCTCGATGACTTCGTTTTCACTGCGCGGCACTTTGCCCTGCAACACATTATCGAGCGCCCTGCTGTGGTAGATGACATGCTGGAGGCGCACGTCCTTGTAGCCGACCACGGCGACGATGGCATTGGATCGTTGATCAGAAGTGATGGAGATGATATTATTGACATTCACATAATCGTCCTTCAATGATTTTACCCATACCATGCTGGATATATTAAAAATGAGCATAAATTTTAGTTCCGATCTGCCACCGGAAAAGAGACCGGGCCCGAATGAACAAGAAAGGAGCTATTTTTTGTATTCACGCTGTGCATAGGAATATTTTTCCGATTCTCCACCGCTCGCAACGATATAGATCCATTCCCAGAGCGATTTCAAGGTGCCGAACTGTTCATACCGCCGCATGGAAAACCCCACCTTCATTGCCGGGTTGAGCACCACACGCCCAAGCTGCTTCATTCTCCGGGCGATCTCGAGATCGTCCCCTGCATCGATGCAGCGGTACATGCCTGCGGCAAAGAAGGCCTCACGGTCAAATGCGGTGTTGCACCCGAGCGTGTAGTACATGGTGCCGGTCAGGTACCCGACCCGTGAGAAGAGGTTGGCGAAATGCAGGGACAGCTGGTGGTTCAGGCCCGGCTCGATCGGGGAGACGTAGCCGTAGAGCTGGACGATGCCCTCATCGCGGGAAAAAGAGCGTTGAATCTCTTCCAGCCAGTTTTCGGGGATGATGCAGTCCGCATCGGTGGTGGCGATGATGGTGCCGCGGGCCAGTTTCGCACCGTCATTGCGCGCCCCACCCACCTTCTCGCTGGTCTGGATCACCACCCGGTCGGCATACGGTTCGGCGAGTTCCCGCGTCCGGTCCTGTGAATTACCGTCCACGACGATGATCTCGTAGGTCTCCCGGGGCAGTGTCTGGGTGGAGAGGGAGGCAAGACACCGCTCAATGTTTTCCTCCTCATTGTAGGTTGGAACGATTACCGAAATCATGGCTCCACCAGTTCGCTGTAAAGTGCACGGTGCTGCTGTGCAATACGCCGGATGTCAAATTGCGCGGTGAATGCCCGCGCCGCTGCGGCAAGGGCGCGAAGCGCGCCATCATCAGTTATCTGACGGGCGGCTTCATCAACATTTCCAAAATATGCAAGATTTTCCCCGAAAATCTCCCGGAATTCAGGGATTTCCCGTGCCACGACCGGAAGCCCGCAGGAAAGCGCCTCGAGGTTCACGAGCCCGAAGGTCTCGGCGTACGACGGCATGAAAAAGATGTCGGCGGCGCTGTAAGCGGCTACGATATCGGGGACAAACCCGGTAAACAGCATATTTTCCCCGCACTTCTTCTTCATCTGCTGTATTTTGAAATAATCCTTCGAGCCCATCCCGTAGGGAAACCCGCCCACCCATACCCAGAGCAGGTCGGGAACCTGCAGGGAAAGCTCCATCACATCATAGATCCCTTTTCTCGGCGTCTGCTGGGCAACGGTGAGCACGACCCGCGCATCGTCGCCGATACCGTGGGCCTCCCTGAACTCCTGCGCTTTTTGCCGGTCGTGCGAAAATATCCCCCTGTCCACGCCGTTCGGGATCAGCGTCGTGGGCACGCCGGGGACCATGGCCTCGATCTCCTGCTGGCATATCTCCGAGATGGTGATGATATGGTCGAACGAGCGGTAGATTTTCGGGTAGAGCGAATTGACGACATTGTGGAAGGCGACATTGTCCTCGTTGATGCGGGGCGTCGAGTGCGCCGTGAGCACGGAACAGCCGCGGTTCATCTTTTCATTGGAGAGGGCGAGCGGGCCGAAGGTGTGGTAATGCACCACATCGAAGGTGCTGCTCATCGCATTGTAGCTGACATCGACGGACCTGTCCTGCAGCAGTGCCTTATACAGCGTTTTTGCGGCAGTAGCGCAGCCGATGTACTTGAAAAAGAGCATATCCTCGACAAAAAAATTGACGTTCATGGAACCGCCTTCACGAACTCCAACGCGTTGCGGATGCATGCATCCATGTTCAGGTACTCGAACTCGGCAAATCGTCCCACCAGATCGATCCCCTGATCCCTGATATAGGTTCGGACGGTCTCGATGTTGTCCTGGTACTCGAGATCGTAGACGACATAGGCAAAGTCCTCGCGTTCCACCGCGCGGTAGACGACGCTCTCCGCGCTCTCGATGAGCCCCATGCGGACGAGCCCTTCCACCACATGGTCGACCACCTCGTCATCGGAGAGCGCCGATACGGCATCCCCTTCGTTGCAGGTGATCTCCGCGAGGATCGACGAGCAGCCCTCCGGTGCGACGTCGGTGCTGTAGTTCGAGGGAAACGAGACGCGATTGAAAGACCCGAGGTCGTGCTGGGGGACATACAGCCAGGAATATTCGGCAACCTCGCCCGTAATCCCGAGACAGACGGAGATGAGGGAATTGTAGCGCAACCGTTCGCACGCCTTCCGGCATGCGTCGGGCACGCCGTCCATGCAGGCGAGAAGGTGCTGGACGGGTATGGTGGAGATGCACCGGTCGGCCTCGATCGACTCCGTGCCGTCGCTCACGATCACCCCGCCCCCCTCCTTCCGTACCGACGCGACCTCGAAGTCCGTGACGATACGATCCTGCACCGGGGCAGCCATCGCCCTGACCAGCGCCTCGATGCCCCCGCGGACCGGATAGGAGAAGACTGCCTGGTGGGTGTAGCCTTCGGTTTCGATGCCTATTGCGGATTTGACGATATCCTCCACGGGAGGGCGCGGAATGCGCCCGTCCACCCAGTGCAGCGACATCTTCTCCGCAGGGTAATTCCAGATCTTTTCATTGTACGGCACCATGTAGAGGTCGGCAATCCCCCTGCCGAACGTAGCGTAGATCCACTCGCGAAAATTGCGGGGCGGCGGGGTCTCGCCTTTCTCGACCGCAATCAGGGTGCGGATATATTCATTGAGGCAGAAGAAGCAGTCCTCTTTCGGCAGGTCGGAAAGGCCGTTTTCAAAGGGGTATTTCACAAAATTTCCCTTATAGAATATTTTGGTGTTCCTGCGGCGCTCATCTCGGTTGTCCCCCAGGACATCGCGCATGAACGAGAGGATTTCCGTATCCCTGCTGAATATGATATGGGAGCCCCCGGTATCGAAGGTAAACCCCTCCGTTGTTCTCGAACGGCAGAGGCCCCCGATGGTGGCCTCACGTTCGAGGACCACGACGTCTTCACCCTTTTTTGCGAGAAGCCTCGCGAGGGTGACGCCGGTCAGCCCGCCGCCTAAAATTGCCCATCTCACGATACTATTTTCGGCCCGTTCTCATAAAAAAGTGTTGAATTCAACGACAGACGCCGTGAAAAAACGTCATTTCGGCTGGATAAACCAGCCCGTACAGGTGCTATCGAGGATGCCTGAATCGTTTTTCGCCGTGAGAAGGCTGACTGCGACCATGGCCACGAACGAGAGGACGAGTGCGTAGAAGCTGAAATGCACCGGCAGAGCTGCGACATACTGGTGCCAGTAGCCGAATATCCCGGCACTCACCAGCCCGATGCTCATGCTGGCGATGGCCCCCTGCCGGGTCGCTCCCCTCCAGTACAGCCCGGCGAGCAGCGGCACGGCAAAGGTGGCAAGCATCACGCCGATTCCCATCCATATCAGCCATGCCAGCATGGGCGGCGGGTTCACCGCAAGCAGGAGCGTCCCTCCTGCCGCAGCCACCACGGAGACTTTGCTGACCATGAGCACCTCCTTGTCCGAGGCAGAAGGCCGCAGGATGTTGCGGTAGACATCCCAGCCGAACATGGTGCCCACGGTGAGCATCAGCCGGTCCGTGGTGGACATCACCGCGGCAAGCACGATGACGGCGAATATCGCCCATACGAACACGCTGCTCGAGACCAGCTGGATGCTGTACACAAGGATGAAGTCCTGTGCGTTGATTGCCTCGGGCAGGACGAGGGCCCCGGACTCGACAAGTGACCGGCCCGCGAATCCGGTGAACTTGACCAGAAACATGACCACGGCATACACCGCGAATGCGATGACCGGCGACCAGCGGAAATACTTCTCGTCTTTTGCGGCGAGCACATTATTGATGACATGGGGTGCGCACGCCAGCCCGATCATCAGCAGCAGCCCGAAGGAGACCAGGAATTCGGGAGTGAAGGCCGGAGCGCCTGCAGGCATGTAGGGCTGGACGAAGTTCGGGTTGATTTCAGCAAGCGCCCCGTTGATGCTGGTGAGCCCTCCCGCTTGCAGGATAACGAGCGGCGCCATGATCAGAACGCCGAGGATGAGGATCCCTCCCTGAAAGAGCGTGGTCCAGGAGACGGCGTAGAGCCCGCCGATGGTGGTGTAGAGCGTGATCACGATGCCTGCAATGAGCAGTGCCTGCCAGTGCTGGATGCCGAACAGCCAGACAAGGATGATGCTGATTGCCGTGTACTGCCCGATCAGGTAGATGAGCGAGACGATGATGCCTGCGACGGCACTGAGCCCCCGCATCGCCCTCGGGCTCTCGAACCGGTGGGCGAAATAGTCCTGGATCGTCATGTACCCCTCCTGCGTACCGACGTGGTTGAGCTTCACGCCGAAAACGATGATGGCGAACGCTGCCGAGAGGGGCACGAAGATCTGTTCCCAGATCGTCGGCCACCCGGCGGCATACCCGAGCCCGCTCACGCCGAGAAGGGTCATCCCGCTGCAGATGGAAGCGACGATGAGAATGGTGAACACCCAGAACCCGAGTGACCTACCTGCGAGGATGTAATCTTCCGAATTATGGATCTTCTTCGAGGCCCAGCTCCCGATGGCGATCAGCAGGACGCAGTAGAGCACGACGACCGTGAGGGTCACCATCTCGACCATATCATGCAGCCTCCCTGAAGGTGAGAGCCCAGATGAGCAATACGAGGACGGCGAGCAGCACCGTCCCTCCCACGAGTATAGTGGTTATCGTTGGCAGACCGAACATACTATCATGTTATATGTTAGCATGCTACATATTAACATAATCGATCCAGCCATCGCGGGGCCCGGAGACGAACAAAAAAGAGTTATTCGGGTTTCTGGCTTTTCACGGTTTTCAAACCCCTCAGAATCGCGATCTTGCCGGTCCTGACGAGTTCCTTTATCCCGTACTGGCGCAGGAGTTTTTCAAGGGCGTTGATCTTTTCGGAGTCGCCCGTGACCTCGAGTACCACGGTCCGGGTGCCGACGTCGATGATCTTCGCCCTGAATATACTCGCGATCTGCATGATTTCTGCCCGGCTGGCGCCGGTCTCGGCACCGACCTTGATGAGCGCGAGCTCGCGGTCGACATGATCGCGGTAGGTGATGTCGGATACCTTGACGATGTCGATTAACTTGTTCAGCTGTTTTTTCAACTGTTCGATCTGGGCGTCGTCGCCGTAGGCGACCACCGTGATCCTGCTCATATTGGGCTCCTCGCAGACCCCCACCGCGAGGCTCTCGATGTTGAATCCCCGCCGGGAGAACAGGCCTGCAACCCGGCTCAGGACACCTGCTTTGTTCTCAACGAGGATGCTCAGGGTGTGGGCTTTCATTGCTGGTGCCCCCCGATCATCTCGTTGATTGCCGCTCCAGCCGGCACCATGGGAAAGACGTTCTCCTCGCGCTCGATGTGGAAGTCCAGCACAAAGGGCCCCTCTGCATCGATTGCTGCCTGCAGGGCCGGGCGCACCTCATCGCGCGTCTCCACCCTTATTCCCTCGACGCCGTAGGCATTGGCAATTTTCACGAAATCCACGGCCGGGAGCTCGGTATACGAATAGCGGCGGTCGTAGAAGAGCTCCTGCCACTGGCGCACCATGCCGAGGTACCTGTTGTTCAGGATGGCGATGCGCACCGGGATATTGTAGTGCGCAACCGTCCCGAGTTCCTGGATGTTCATCTGGATACTGCCGTCCCCGGCGATATCAAAAACCTGTTCGCCGGGGCGGGCGAAATGCGCCCCGATCGCCGCGGGAAACCCGTACCCCATCGTCCCGAGCCCTCCCGACGAGATCCACTGGCGGGGATGCCGGAAGCAGTAGTACTGGGCGGCCCACATCTGGTTCTGCCCGACCTCGCTCACGATCACCCCCCCGCCGTTGAGCAGGTCGCTCAGCTGCTGGATGACGTACTGCGGGTGCAGGCCGTCGCCCTCGGCATATCGCAGCGGGTGGTTCTCCTTCCATACATCGATTTTGTGCAGCCACGGCGGCGGGCCGTCCCGTTTCCGGATCCGGGCGAGCATGTCCCCGAGCACCGCCTTCGCGTCTCCCACGATGGGTACGTCGACCGGCTTGTTTTTGCCGATTTCCGCAGGGTCGATGTCGATGTGCACGACCTTCGCATGGGGGGCGAAGGTCTCGATCTTGCCGGTCACCCGGTCGTCGAACCGCACCCCGATGGCGAGCAGGAGATCGCATTCGGTAACCGCGTAATTGGCATATTCGGTGCCGTGCATACCCAGCATGCCAAGGTTGAGAGGATGGTCGCAGGGGATGCACCCGAGCCCCATCAGCGTCGCGGTCACGGGAAGCATGAGCCGCTCGGCAAGCTCCACGAGTTCTCCGGATGCGCCCGAGGCGATCACCCCGCCCCCGGCGTAGATGATGGGCCGCTCCGCCTTCGTAAGGAGGTCGATGGCACGCTCGATCTGCCGGGTATGCCCGCGGTAGGTGGGCTGGTACCCGCGGAGCGTGATGGTCTCGGGTGCTGGTGTGGGGTCCGCTACAAGGTCGGTGTTGACGTCTTTTGGGATATCGATAAGCACAGGGCCGTTTCTTCCCGTCTGTGCAATGTAAAACGCCTCCCGGACCACGCCCGCGAGTTCGCCGGCGTGCTTGACCAGGTAGTTGTGCTTGGTGACCGGCAGCGTGATGCCGGTGATGTCGGATTCCTGAAACGCGTCGTTGCCCAGCATGGACGTCGGCACCTGCCCGGTGATCGCCACGACGGGCACGGAGTCCATGTACGCGGTGGCGATGCCGGTGACCAGGTTGCAGGCCCCCGGCCCGGATGTCGCCAGGCAGACCCCCACGCGCCCGCTTGCCCGTGCATAGCCGTCGGCAGCATGGACGGCGGCCTGCTCGTGGCGCATCAGGATGTGCCGGATGGATGAGTCGTAGAGCTCATCGTAGATGGGCAGCACCGATCCCCCCGGGTACCCGAAGATAATGTCAACTCCTTCCTTTGCGAGGCTTTCAATGAGAATTTTTGCACCTGTTTTCATTATCGACTCCTCAGCAGCCTGTTCATTCCGTTGATCACGGCCTCCACGCTTGCAGTGATAATATCAGTGCGTGCGCCCCGGGATGTAATAACATCTCCGTCCCGGCTCAATTTGACCATGACGTCGACCATCGCCTCGGTCCCGCCGGTGATGGCATCCACATGATAGTCTTCGAGCCTGATGTCGGCCACCGCCGCAACCGAGTTCTGGAGCGCTTTGATTGCCGCATCGACGGGACCGGTCCCGGTGGACGCACCTGTCACCTCGTTGCCGTAGACCTGCATGGTCACCGACGCGGTGGGGATGGCGTTGCTGCCGCTCACCACCGTAAACTGGCGAAGATCGAGCACCGGTTCGGTCGCAAGCGAAAGCACCGTATCGGCGATGGCCATCACGTCGGCATCGGTGATCCGCTTGCCCTCGTCGCCGAGCTCCTTGATGCGGCTGACAATCTCCCGCAATTGCGCAGGATCGGGCTGGTAGCCCATCTCGTCGAGAGCCGCGAGCACCGATGCGGACCCCGAGTGCTTCCCGAGAACGATGCGCCGTTTCCTCCCCACGATCTCCGGCTTGATTGGCTCGTAGGTGCTCGCATCGCGCAGGACACCGTGAGCATGGATGCCGCTCTCGTGGGTGAACGCCATGGCCCCCACGATGGCCTTGTTGGTGGGCAGTTCCACCCGTGAGAGGCGCGAGACCAGCGAGGAGAGATGGTAGAGCTGGGTTGTCTCGATGCCGGTCGGCGTCCCGTAGAGCACCTCGCATGCCATCACCACCTCCTCGAGAGGGGTGTTGCCCGCACGCTCCCCGAGCCCGTTCACGGTCACGTGGGCGCAGGTGGCCCCGTGTTTCAACGCGGCAAACGTATTGGCGAGGGCAAAGCCAAGGTCGTCGTGGCAGTGGATGGAAAGCGGCGCGACACACAGCGGCGGTAGTATTCCGGCGACCCGCTCGGGGGTCAGGAGCCCGACCGTGTCGCAGAAACAGAGCCTGTCAGCCCCGTGTTCGACCGCGGCGGCAAACAGCGATCCCAGAAACGCCTGGTCCGCCCTCGATGCATCCTCGCCGGAAAATTCCACCACGAGGCCGCGCTCCTTCGCATGCTCCACCGCCTCCAGCGCCATCTCCCAGACTTTCTCGCGCGTCTTACCCAGCTTTTTGGCGATATGCAGGTCGCTCACTGGAATGACCATATGCACGGAATCGACGCCGCAGTCCGCGGCGAGGTCGATATCGTGCGCAAGCGCCCGGACATAGCAGCAGCATTCGGCGTGCAGGCCCGCGTCCGCGATGAGACGGATCGCTTCACGCTCGCCTTCGGATGCCGCGGCTGATCCCGCTTCGATTACATCGACGCCGATCCGGTTGAGCGCGGTGGCGATTTCGAGTTTTTCTGCCGGGGTCAGCGAAACACCCGGTGTCTGTTCCCCGTCACGCAGGGTCGTGTCAAAAAAGCGAATCTTTTCAGAGAATAAAGCAATCACTCATAGGATTTCTCACCCATTGTAAATTGAGAGTCGCTCTATTTATAATTTGGGGGGTATGGAATCGTCCTTTCGCAACCCGCAACGAAGGGCAGACTGCCCCCCCTGTCGTATCCCATGCTGGCTGCGCTATAAAAAGTGGTTATGCGGGAGTTCCGCTCTCGTAGAGAATGGTCATGTACCGGGCAGAGAATATCGCAAGGGCCGGGCCGATGAAGAGGCCGATGATCCACCCGATGAGGGGAATCGACATGAAAAATCCCAGGATGAACTGCACGACCACCATCACGATCCAGAGGACGACGAGCGCGACGATGTACTCGACCCAGCCAATCTTCCCGATGGCCTCCAGGATTGCGCTGAAATTGAACGCCTCCCCCATGCTGTCCTTGCGGGCGAACCGCACCATGCCGAGAACGGCGATGAGCGAGATGAGGATGGCCAGGATGAATACGACCAGCATGCCGACCAGTAGCACACCAACACCGGCCACATTGGCCGCCGAATTACCCGTGGAAAACGCGAGAACAGATCCCCCGATGAGTACAGCCCCGACCAGGATTACCGGGAGTGCATACACAACGCCGATGATCAGCAGTTTGATGCCGTCGATGAACATCCCCACCCAGTCGTCCACCTCCGGGGCAGGTCGGGCGCCCCTATAGATCCTGACCACGTATCCCCCCATGAGAGGGAAGATGATATAGCAGATGATGAGCAGGATCCATTTCTTCCACTCGCCCATCAACCCTTCTCTGGTATACTCGAACGAATCTCCAAGCATTTCTCCGATTTCCATGGAATCACCTTTTTACTCATCCGTCTCGATTTTCTCTATATAAAACTTATCATTATTTTGAGATACTCCGGCCCTGTTGCCTGCATTGTGTGATAGCGGGAAGCATCGCATCCGAACCCCCGCTGCGATCCCATGCGGGGGACGGAACCATGGAACAGCGGGAGATGGACAGTGGGGTGCGCAGGACGAAAACGATTGGTAAGACTTCAGGAAGGAGAGCCGGCGACGCCCTGCTCGTAGATGAGGGCGGTGAAGCGTACCGAATACATTCTCCATGCCGGCATAAGGAACAGGGCCACGACCCATCCGGCAAACGGAACGGAATAGAACAGCGCCACGCCTGCATGGAAAATCATGGAAATCAGCCAGAGGATCGTGAGCGCAAGCAGGTAATTCCCCCACCCGATAGCGCGGATATCCCCGAGGATCGCCCTCGCCCGGAACGCCTCCCGCATCCGGCCCGTGCGGGCAAACCTGATCACGCCGATGGTGGAGAGCAGCATGAGCAGGAGCCACACGGTAAGAATGACCAGCAGTGCGGTGCCCCCAATCGAAACCAGTGCCAGCATGGACTGGACGGCATACTCCGTGAACATGAGTGCGAAGAATGGGAGCGTTAAAAGGAATGCTGCGACGAGCAGGGCCAGCACCGGGACCAGATAGATTGCCTTGATGAGAAACAGCTTCACCCCGTCGATGAAAAGGCCGATCCAGCCTTCAGGGTCGGGGGCGGGGTCGTCGCCGCGGTAAATACGCAGCGAGTAGCCGAGAAACACGGGAAAGATAATGCAGGCGATGAGCAGCCGGAACCACCGCACCCATTGCTCCCAGAGCGCCTCTCGTGTGTAGGCAAACGCATCGTGCACGAGTGCGTCGATGTCCATCCTGGTCACCGGATCCTGGACGGGTTCAGTGCCGGAAGTGGCGCACCCCGGTGAATAGCATGGCCACATTCAGGCGGTTTGCCGCCTCGATGACCTCCGCATCGCGAATCGATCCGCCGGGCTGGATAAGTGCGGTCGCCCCGGCATCTGCTGCGACCTCGAGGGTGTCCGGGAACGGGAGGAATGCATCGGAGGCGACCGACGATCCCTCGAGGGAGCGCCGGGCCTTCTCGATGGCGATCTTTGCGGCGTCGACGCGGCTCATCTGCCCGGCGCCGATGCCGATCACCGCGTGCTCGTCGGCGAAGATGATCGTGTTGCTCTTGGTGTGCTTGCAGACCTTCCATGCAAGCTGCAACGCCCGCAGTTCCTTTGCATCGGGATCGCGGTCGGAGACGACCTCCCATGATTCCGTGTACTCCGGGGTCCGCTGCACGAGCGCCCCTCCGTCGATCGACCTGATGCGATCGGCGACAATGGGTTCCGGCAGGGTGAGCACGCGCATATTCTCCTTTTTCTTCATGGCATCGAGGGCGTCGCCCGTATACGAGGGCGCGATGACGACCTCCACGAAGGTCGCGCAGATCTCTTCGGCGAGGGCGGCGTCGACGTCCCTGTTGAACGCAATCACCGAGCCGTATGCGGAGGCAGGATCCACCTCGCGCGCGGCGATGTACGCCTCGAAGGCCGAGGGGCCGATCGCCACGCCGCAGGGATTGTTATGCTTGACGATCACCGCGCAGGGCTCGGCAAATTCCCGGACCAGCCCCGTGGCAGCGTCCGCATCAAGGTAGTTATTGTAGGACATCTGCTTGCCCTGCAGGGGAACCTGCGCGGCGATGCCCTCCGTGCCGTAGACCGCAGCCTGCTGGTGAGGGTTTTCCCCGTACCGGAGAATCCTTCCGTGTGCGAACTGGACGGTGTATACGGAGGGAAACACACCGCCGAGGCCGTGGAGGTAATTGCTGATGGCCGCATCGTAGGCAGCGGTGCGGGCAAACGCCTTTTTCGCAAGATCAAGGCGCAGCTCCGGGGAGAATTCGCCGTGAGCCACCGCGTCCGCAATGGCGGGGTAGTCGGCAGGGTCCACCACCACGGCGACATCCCGGTAGTTCTTCGCCGCCGCACGGATCATCGCCGGGCCCCCGATATCGATATACTCCACCAGCGCTGCAAGCGGCAGGCCCTTTCCCGCCATCATCTCGAAGGGATAGAGGTTGATGGCGACAAGATCGATGCCCTCGATGCCGTGCTCCTCCATCACCGCATCATCGATGCCCCGTCGGCCCAGAAGCCCGCCATGGATCTTCGGGTGCAGCGTCTTGACCCGCCCGTCCATCATCTCCGGCGACCCGGTATATGCAGATACCTCGGTGTACCCGATGCCCGCCTCGCCAAGCGCCTTCCCCGTGCCCCCGGAACTGAGGATCTTCACCCCGTTATCCGCAAGCACCCTTGCAAGGTCGACTATCCCGGTTTTGTCCCAGACAGAGAGGAGTGCCCGTTCCATAGCCAGACATATGCATCCTGATCCACTAAAAAGGTTGGTTGTTGCCGGAGGTTTGGGGAAATGCACCCCAAGGGCCGGACGGCTCTGCCGCGAATATGCCCCCACGGCATCGCTTATTGCCTCTGCAGGCGACCGTGTACGTGTGAAACCTGCGTCCCTCAAGAGAGTTCTTTACTGGTGCCCCCGGTGCAATATCCCCCTGCTGGCGCGGCAATGCAGCTGCGGGGAGACCGGAAAGGAAATCCACCTTCTCCAGCCCTATGACGTCCGCCCGGCGCTGGATCATGACCGGGATATCATCAGGGTGCTGCTCCTGGAACGCTTCGGGACGGACACCCTCCCCCGCATCGTCCTGTTCAACAAGACCGGGGGAACCGACCGGACCGATCTCATCATCGCCAATGGGGAGCGGTTCGGCTGGCTCTCATTCGATCCCTGCACGCGATCGTATTCGCTCGATATCGCGTTTGAGGCGCTCGACTATCTCGCGCCCACACTACGCAAAGGCATCATTGATATTACCGAAACGGTGGATAACTCTCGGGGACGGCGCCTCGGCGGAAAGCGGATCGAGGTCGCCGCCGATACTGCGGACGGGTGCGTGATCCTGCGTGCGGGGCATCTCTGGGGGACCGGACAGCGTTCCGGCGGCAGCGTGCGCGTGCGCAGGCTCGGCCCCCTTGCCAAAACATCGTATCCCGATCCGGCATGGGAGGACGCAGTGCGGCAGAACCGGCGCCACCTGAAAAATCTCGAACGCCATGCCATACGGTTCATACGGCAGCAAACCCGGCATCGCAACGAGGTGAATGTCTCGTTTTCGGGGGGAAAAGACAGCACGGTGGTGCTCGAACTCGCAAGAAGGGCCGGGATCGAAGAGGCATACTTCGTCAATACGGGCCTTGAATTCCCCGAAACACTGGAGTATGTGCGGTCGAGGGGAGTTGAGGAGGTTCGCTGCACCGCGGATTTCTGGAAGGCGCTCAGAGAAAAAGGCCTGCCCGCGAAAGACGACCGCTGGTGCTGTGAGATGCTGAAGCTCGAACCGGCGCGTCAATGGCTCGCATCGCGTGCGCCCTGCATCACCGTGCAGGGGAACCGGGCATACGAATCGTTTGCGCGGGCGAATCTGCCTGCGGTAGCGCCCAACCCCTATTTTCCCCTGCAGGTCAATATCTCTCCCATCCTGCACTGGCGGGCGCTGGAGGTATTCCTGTATATCTGGTGGCGCGACCTTCCCTGCAACCCGCTGTATGCAGAAGGGTTCGAGCGGGTGGGGTGCTGGGTCTGCCCGGCGATGCTCGAGAGCGAGCTGGAACGCGCCCGCGAAATCCACCCGGATCTCGTCGGCCGGTGGGAGGGGGTGGTGCGGGACTGGGCAGCGTCGCGGGGACTGGATGAAGGCGTCGTCACCTGCGGCATCTGGCGCTGGAGACATCCTCCCCCCAAGATCCGGGAGCTTGCCCGGGAGCATGGTATCGAATTGCCGGATAGCGGAAAGATGAAAATGCGAAAAAAGAGCCTACAGCCCCTATTAAAGAAATCAGAGTCCAGAAAAGACTTATAATGTCCGGAGTGGAGAAAAAACATATATAGAACCACATTCCTATAGTAATGGTGTACGCTGATTTATATCCAATGGCAGGTAGTTGAATGGAGAAAAAAGACCTGGAGCAGGAAGGATTGAACAATTCATCCGCAGAAAACGAGTCCGTCATGGGTGAGGACGCCTCTTCGGCCGCTGCAGCGCCGAATGCGGAGCTCGCCCGGGAGTTCGAGGAGCTCCAGCAGAAGTACAGCGAACTCAGCGACCGCTATCTGCGCCTTGCCGCAGATTTCGAGAACTATAAAAAGCGTGTTGCCAGGGATCAGGAGATGCGCATCGATGCCGCAGTGGCGGCATTCGCCGCGGACATACTCGAGGTTGCCGATAACCTCGAACGTGCCACCGCAGCGGAGGATGAAAATCTTCGCGAAGGCCTTGACCAGATCAGGAAACTTCTCATGGCCATTTTCGAACGCCATGCAATCACCCCCATCGAGTCCCTCTACGAGAGGTTCGACCCCGAGGTGCAGGAGGCGATCGCCTACGTCCCATCCGATCGCGATGAGGGATGTGTCATCGATGAGCTGATTCGCGGGTATCGCATGAAAGACAGGGTAATCAGATGCGCAAAGGTTACCGTATCGAGAGGAAACGAGTAGGAGGTTTTGAAACATGACATCGTCAAAAGTTCTGGGTATCGATCTGGGTACAACGAATTCCTGCATGGCGATCATGGAAGGGGGGAGGGCCACGGTCATCGCCAACGCCGAGGGTGCCCGCACCACGCCTTCCGTCGTCGCCTTCACCAAAGAGGGAGAGCGGCTCGTCGGGAATGTTGCGAAACGCCAGGCCATCACCAACCCCGCACGCACGATCCAGTCCATCAAGCGTGACATGGGAACGGACCGGAAGGTCGTCATCGACGATAAAACCTACACGCCCCAGGAAATTTCCGCAATGATCCTTCAGAAGCTCAAAGGCGATGCCGAGGCATACCTGGGCGAGAAGATCACGAAAGCGGTCATCACCGTCCCGGCGTACTTCAACGATGCGCAGCGGCAGGCAACCAAGGACGCGGGCACCATAGCGGGGCTCGAGGTGCTGCGCATCATCAACGAGCCCACAGCGAGCGCCCTCGCCTATGGCATCGAAAAAGAGGAGGAGGCGACGGTCCTTGTCTACGATCTCGGCGGAGGGACGTTCGACGTCTCCATCCTGTCGCTCGGCGACGGCGTCTTCGAGGTGATTGCCACCGCAGGCGACAACCACCTCGGCGGCGATGATTTCGACCAGCGCGTGATCAACTACCTGGTCGAGGAATTCAAAAAGAAGGAGGGCATCGATCTCACCAGGGATCCCATCGCCATGCAGCGCCTGAAGGATGCTGCGGAAAACGCCAAAAAAGAACTCTCCACGGTACAGAAGACCAACATCAACCTCCCCTATATCACCACCGACGCGACAGGCCCGAAATTCCTCGACATCGACCTGTCAAGGGCGAAATTCGAGCAGCTCATCGAAGACCTCGTGGACCGGACCATCGGCCCGATCAAGCAGACGCTCTCCGATGCCAAGCTCGACCCCGACCAGATCGACCATGTGCTGCTCGTCGGCGGGTCGACGCGGGTGCCGCTCGTCCAGCAGAAAATAAAGGCAATCCTGAAAAAAGAGCCTGACAAGGGCATCAACCCCGACGAATGCGTCGCCCTCGGCGCGGCCATCCAGGCAGGCGTCCTGACCGGCGAGGCCAAGGACATCGTGCTGCTCGACGTCACGCCGCTCACCCTGAGCATCGAGACGCTGGGCGGCATCGCCACGAACCTCATCGAGCGTAACACCACCATCCCGACCAGGAAAAGCCAGATCTTCACCACTGCCGCCGACCGGCAGACAAGCGTCGAGATCCATGTGGTGCAGGGCGAACGCGCCCTTGCCAAGGACAACATCACGCTCGGCAGGTTCCAGCTGACCGGCATCCCGCCCGCGCCCCGGGGCATCCCGCAGATCGAGGTCTCCTTCGATATCGACGCGAACGGTATCATCAACGTCTCTGCAAAGGATCTCGGCACGGGCAACGAACAGGCGATCACCATCAAAGGCACCAAGCGCCTCTCCGACGACGAGATCGAGGACATGATCAACAAATCCCGGCAGTACGAGGAAGAGGATAAAAAGAAGCGCGAGGAGATCGAGCTCCGGAACAACGCCGACATGGCGATATTCTCCGCGGAAAGGCTGCTCAAAGAGAGCGAAGACAAGATCGATGCCCCCGACAAGCAGAAGATCGAGGAGGGCATCGCATCCGTAAAAGACGCTCTTGAGAGCGACGACTCCGGGAAGATCGAAAAGGAGATGGAAACCCTCACCGAAGCGGTCTTTGCCGCGACCACGAAGATCTACCAGCAGGCGCAGGCCGAAGCGCAGCAGCACCAGCAGGCGCAGGCCGAACCACCGAGCGATGACACCGTCGTCGACGCAGACTACGAAGTCAAGAACGAGTGAGCCGGATGGGTGCGAGCTACTACGATATCCTTAACATCCCGCGCAATGCAAGCGAAAAGGAGATAAAGCGAGCCTACCGCACCCTCTCCAAACAATACCATCCCGATGTCTGCAAAGAGGAGGGATGCGAGGATAAGTTCAAGGAGATCAACGAGGCCTACAGCGTCCTCTCCGATCCGCAGAAGCGGGCGCAGTACGACCAGCTGGGCCATGACGTCTACACGAGTGCGTCGAAGGGCCAGTATACGGGCGGCGGCGGGTTCGGCGGGTTCCAGGCAGATTTCGGCGGGTTTGGGGATATATTCGATGCCTTCTTCGGGGGCGGGGGGCGGTACGGGCAGGGGCGCGGCCCGCAGCAGGGCGCCTACCTCCTGATGCGGCTCCAGATCACCCTTGAGAATGCGGTCTTCGGGACCGACAGGGAGGTTGAAGTCTTCCACAGCGAACCCTGCCCCGCCTGCGATGGAACGGGAAGCGCCACAAAAAAGACCAGAACCTGTCCGCGCTGCGGCGGTTCGGGACAGGAGCGCCGGGCAAGCCAGACGCCCTTCGGGCAGTTCGTCCGGATGAGCACCTGTTCGCAGTGCGCCGGGAGCGGAAAAATCCCGGAGGAGGTCTGCAAAGAGTGCAACGGGTCGGGCCATGTCAGGGTCAGGCGGACGGTCAACGTGCATATCCCTCCGGGCATCGATTCGGGGATGCGCCTGCGTATGGAAGGATACGGCGAGGCGGGCGATTACGGCGCCCCGAGCGGGGACCTCTTCATCGAGATCGCAGTCGCCCCCCACAAGCGTTTCACGCGGAGCGGCGACAACCTCGAGACCACGGCCGATATCACCCCGGCACAGGCAGCCCTCGGGTCGGTGACGGAAATCGAGACTATCGACGGCCGGCATATCGAATTACACATCCCCCCCGGCGTGCAGCACAACACGGCCCTCAAAATCGCCGGCGAGGGAGTGCGCCGCCGCGGCCGCCCGGGCGACCTGCTCGTACGGGTGAAGGTGGTAATTCCAAGGCGCCTCTCCGAGGAGCAGCAGAAGCTCTATGCACGATTGATGGAGCTCGAGGGGACGAAGCCGGGCACCGCCGAAGCGCACCGGAAGGGTTTTTTTCAGGACGTTATGGACAAGGTCAAGGAATCCGTGAAATAACGGATCCTCCCTTTGCACCGTTTTTATCGCGTCCGGAGCAGTACCGAGCGCAATTCCCTGCAATATGCACTCATATTGAGGCTCCCCTCGCCGAACCGCAGTTCCGGGTGGCTGTTCGCCTCGATGGTCGCATCGGAGGGGCAAAGCACGACCTCGATTCCCGTCCGGTCTGACGCCTGCCGCATGGCTTCGCGGAACGCGCCGAGGCAGTAAGCGACGCGACGTTTGTAGGTCCCGGCGGTTTTCTCAAGGTACGCTTCGAGACGCCCGGTTTCAATCGCCAGAAAATCGCGCCGAACGCGTTCGCTCCCGCATCTTCCGAGCATGAACCGGTAATGGGAGTAGGGGTACATGCGCTCGAGCTCCCCGGGCACCACGCCGCATGTGCCGAAGACCACGACGTGGTAGCGATCGTCGGGGAGAACGGCACTGATAATCCCCCGGAACGTGATATGGCTCGGGCTCTGGCTATAAGGTTTTTTCATCGAACAGGGCAGGAAGATGCAGATGTCGCGTGCGGGCGGGACATACTGCCGGATGATGAACCGGTGTGCCGCTTCAAATGCCGGATGGTAGAAGGAGGGACCGGAGATGATATCGCCGGATTCCGGGGGCTGGATCATTGGCGCAGTACCGTTGGTGCGCTGTAGGCATAAAGTGCGATGAATGAATGACCCGCCGGGATTTCGGGAGGTTATTTCTCCTCGAAGGAAAGATAATAATGGTTATTTGTCCTTTCCCACCATGCATCGACATCCGGAGGTCATGAACACTGGCAAAACTGCTCTTTGAACTGTCGGGGGAGCACCCCGATCTGCCGTTCGCGGAACTGGAATGTGTCGGCAGGGTCATCGACCGGAAGCCGCAGGTCGCCGTCGCCGAATGCCCCGAACCGGGCGCAACGGCGCGGCTGGCCCTCAGCCACGTGGTGATGGAGTACCTCGGGGAATGTTCGGCTGCGGCGTTTGCCCTTCGGGAACTGCTCAGGGATCTCGGGATTGCGACCGACCGGCCGTTTGCGGGGAGGGCGAAAAAGATTTACGGGACGGCGATGGACGCCTCCCAGCTCGATATCGAACGCCTGATCGGCACCATGATCGACGGCCCGGTCAGCCTCTCCCGCCCCGAGGAGGAATACCGCGTGGTCTGTTCGGGCGACCGCTGCTATGTGGGAAAGGTCATACGCAGGATCGACAGGGGCGATTTTGCCTTCCGCAACCCCATGCGCCGCCCGTTTTTTCACCCCGGTGTGATGATGCCGGTCACTGCACGGGCGCTGGTGAACCTCTCGCTCGTCGAGCGGGGCGACCTCCTCTTCGATCCCTTCTGCGGGACAGGGGGCGTGCTGCTCGAGGCACGCCTTGTCGGAGCGCGGGTTCTGGGCAGCGATGCGGAGGAGGCGATGATCGCCGGGAGCACGACAAACCTTCCCGGGGCGGACCTTTTCCTCGCCGATGCCACTGCGATGCCGGTCCGGGACAATGCCATCGATGCGGTGGTGACCGACCTGCCGTACGGTCAGTCGGTGCGGATACGCGCCGCGACGATGGAGCGGCTCTATGCACGGTCGCTTGCAGAGATACGAAGGGTGCTCAAGGAAGGGAGGCGGGCGGTGGTGGTCACCCACCAGGAAATCCCTGCGATTGCAGAAGAATACTTTGAAATTACCGGGATTTTCCGTCAGCGCGTGCACAAGAGCCTGACGCGCAGAATTATGGTGCTTCAGTGAGAAAGGGTACCGCAAGCGAGGGTTGTGCGCACACGAACGGAGAGCGCACTACCGGAAGAGAGGAAACGGGCAGGATATGATAGACTGGCTGAGGATCAATTTCAACGAGGTCCAACCCGATAAAGCGCTCGCCATCCGGGCAATACGCCACTTAAAGAAGCGGGAAAAGATCAAGCTGTTTTCCCCCGACATCTCCCAGATGCGTGCCGCCGAAGGGAGGTGGTATGAGGCCCTCGTGTACGAGATGCTGCTTGATATCGCCAAAAAAAGCGATCGGATCGGTGCAGTCGTGCGAAAAGGAGCGGATGCACCCTTCCCCCCCGACGACATACTGCTCGGGCAGAACGGGCTTTTTTATTCGACACGGGGAGATATCAAACTGCGGGGGAACGGCCAGGATCTCGCCGAGTTCGATCTCCTGCTCCTTGACGATACCGGTGCCGTCGCCTTCGGCGAGATCGTCACGTCGCCGTCGGATATCAAAAAAATGGAGGAGGAAATCCTCTACAAAAAGCGTATTCTCGGCTACCTGTTCGGGCAGGCAACCGTCCCGTTCATGCTCTTTTCATCGGTCGACATCTCGCGCACCACCGCGGCAAAAAGGCTGATGCGCCAGCATGGCAGCACGATCATCGTCACGCGCTCCTGTGAAGACCTGAAATCGCTGCTCCGCATGCATGATACAAGGGGCATTCCCCGCAAACCCGTCCGCCATGCCAAGCTGATCGATCTCCATGCGGTGCAGCCGAAACGGCCCTTTAATTACAAAGAACTGCATGACCGCAGGAGGGACCGGGTGCTTGAGGCGCTGGTGAAAAAGGAGAGCATGGAAACGCTCAAGAAAGCGGACGACATCCCCCCCATCGTCAAAAAGATCATCTTCGGGGCGCTCTATCCCTCCGGGATCCGGGCGCTCTGCAGGGAGACAGAATTCTCCATCAGGGACCATATGTACTCCTGCAACGACGTGCTGGACCACTTCTCGAAGGTGATCATCGCCGCTGATCTGCCCGGGTATGAGCCGGTGATCTACCTCCGCCTCAAGCACAAAAAGGAGTACCTGAAGATGGTGCCGACCCGGGGAGGAGGGTTCAAGGTGGAGAGCAAACGGTCCGTGCGGATGAAGGGATTTTTCCTCTGGCTTGAATCGGTCGAGCCGACTCTCGGGGCGAATGTCACCACGCGCTTCGTCGACCAGTTTATCAAACAATAACCAAATTTTTTTTGGTGTCCGGCCCGGCGCGTCTCTCAGGAGATGTCGTCGAACGAGACCTCACGCCCCGTGAGGGCGTCAAGGTAGAAGCTGCGGTCGCCCGCATCGGATGCAAGGTCCACCCGGTACAGCGGGTAGTGGACGGTCTCGATGGAGGTGACTTCCGCCGTCGGCTCGATCCCCTTGAGAAGGGTCCGTACATCGTCGTCCTCAAGTTCGGGATCTCGCGCCTCCCCGCGCGCGGCCCCGGTCTTTGCCTCGACGGAACCCCCGATCTTCGAGAGCCGGGGGATTTTGTGCATCAGCAGGGGAACATACATTTTTGCTTTCCCCACGCTGCCCGATTCGGTCACGAGCTTGTGGGCTTTGAGTTTTTTTATCGCCCGCTTCACACTCGCGAGAGGAAGCTTTGATTCCGCCTCGATTTCGGCCTCGGTATGGCCACGGGGAGAGAGGTGGGACAGCACCCGGATCGCGTCCTCGTCAAGGCCGATCAGCTCGGCAAAGCACGGCGAGAGATACAGGCCGACCCGCACCTGTGCGCAGTGCCCGTACACGGCCTCGATGATCACCGTCTTCATCTTTGTGGTTTTCGTGATCACTCCTCCGAGGAATTTGCACTCTGCAACAATGAGAGGCCAGTACACCATCTCGAGTGATGCTATGCGCTCTTCGGATCCGAACCCGAGCAATTTTTTTCGCCTTCGTTCTCCGGCGATTGCCAGCGCCTCATCACGCGAGAGGAACGGCAGGACGGCGCACGCAATAGGGGCCCCTTCCTCGTCCTCCCTCCGCAGCATTTCGGGTGGATGTACCGGCTGTTCCGCCTCCGCTTCAACGGGTTCCGGCTCACGGGGTTCGGCGGTGAGGGGGGGATTGTCGGGCAGCGGCGGCCTCATCTCCTCGACGGGAATGAACGATCGGGGCGCAAGCTTCGGGGTGAGGCCGCGGTGCTCGGTCTCCCGATCGGCGAACTTGATTTTCGTCTTCTCCCGGGCAAGCTTTCCCATCACGAAAAATTCCCCGGGGTTCAGGGAGGCAAGCTCCTCCACCTCTTTTCTCGAGCCGAAGAAGAGGTCCACGGCTTTGAGGTCGTTGTCGATGGACAGCTTGCCGATGATCTGGTTGTTGCACTGGCTCAGCACATTCTTGGTGACCAGTGCGGGGCGCTGTGTCGCCACCAGCATCCCGAGCCCCCGTTTCCGCCCCCGCCTTGAGATCTCCTCGATCTTCTTGATGGATTCCCGCGACTGCGGGATGAACTTGTCCGCCTCCTCGATGATGAGGAGGTAGGGTTTGCGCAGTTCGGAGGAGACATCGTAGAGTACATTCGCCAGTTTCGAGACGCGTTCCTGCATATCGGTCTCGGATACATCGTACACGACCGACATGTCGGCTTTTACCGCATGCAGCATGACCTCCCTGATGTTGACGGTTTCAATGTCGTGGTCGCACTGCTCGTCGGTGCCGATCCAGAGGATAGGAAACTTGTCCCGGAGGGAGAAGTATTCCCCTTCGGTATCGATGAGGCAAAACCCGATACGCGCCCGGCAGAGGCATTCGCACAGAACGGCAATACTCCAGCTCTTCCCGGCACCGGACTGGGCAATCACGCATGTCCGTCCGGTCACGAGCTCTTGGGCATCGATTGAAAAATCCCTCTCTCCGGCTTTCCCTATCAAGAGCTCCATTACAGAGAATTATTCGGCGGGGAAGGTTTTAATCATTGCTCATTTGCCCCAAATCCATGTTACGCCAAATTTCAGGGAGTTTCGGGAACGGCTGCATGCAGGAGGGGAGGGTGTCGGCATGAGGGTGCGGGGCAGTTCTTCTTCCCCTCCCGCCCATCCCGTCCGTAATCACTGGTCGGTCCGGTGGAACGGATGCCGTGAGCCTGACAGCACGGACCTCGCCAGAGGTACTATCGGAGGTACGGGGGAGCGCGAATTCACCGGTTCCTGTCATCCGGTCCCCGCCGTCGGTGCGCCCCCGCAGGTGAAATCATGCGGGCCGGGCCATCCCGCCCGGCCCACCCCCGAGGCCGTCGCTGGGCGTGGTATCCATCGTTCCTGTCCGGGAGAGGGGGGAGACCGCTGCGGTTATGTAGGATCGCATGTGGATAGATTCCCGATGGAGCATGATGAATCGCGCTGGAAGCTTCCCGATCTTGACGCTGCCATTTCCCGGTGCCGGTCACGGAACAGGCAGAAGATTCGGTGCATCCTCCATGGCCTGGGGGAGCATGCCGGGACGCGTGCGGAGGCACAACGATCCCTCGAGGAATCGAGGGAATGCCTGCAGGCGATCGCCGCCCACGATCTCGACGCCTCGGTCTCGTGCAAACTCACCGCATTCGGGGCGGCTGCCGACCCGCAGATGAGCACTGACCTCGTGATGCGGATCTGCGCGGAGGCCCAATCGTCCGGCATACGGGTTGAACTGGACATGGAGGGGCGAAATCTCGTCGATTTTACGCTCGCAAGCGCCCGCCGCTGTGGTGCACGAAATCCCGCCCCCGGTATCGCCCTGCAGGCGTACCTTGACAGGACAGACGGTGATCTGGCAGATGCAATTGCCGCGGGGCTTCGCGTCCGGATCGTCAAGGGCGCCTATATCGGGGACATAGATGATTTTTCGGCAATTCAGCGCCGCTTCATGGCGCTGTGCACACAGTGCGCACACATGGAGGTGCCGTTTGCCGTCGGCACCCACGATCAAGACCTCGTTGCATGGATCACCCGGACCATGCCCGATCGAAAGAGCGACGTCGAATTCGGCTTTCTCATGGGTTTTGCCGACGAGACAAAGCAGCGTCTCGCTCGGGACGGGTGGCGCGTCGCGGAGTATGTTCCCTATGGAGCGGAAGGCGGCACGTACGTAATCCGGCGGATGCACTACCTCGACGGGCTTTTTCGGCAGGGAAGGCAGCCCCTCCCCTGACGAGGTGCCGTGGACCCGCCACACTCCCCATCAGACGATGAGCCGCCGCTTCATCAGGTGGATCGAGAGCAGGAAAAACAGCGCCCCGAATGCGAAAATCCACGCCAGACTTACGAAGAAGAGCGGGGTGATGGCCGAGAGCGTGAGGGAACGGGTGACGTTCACCAGATGCGCGAGCGGCAATACGGCGAGAGCGACGGACGGGAGGGGCTCGGGGAGGATTGAGAGAGGAAAGAACGTGCCGCTGAACAAAAACATCGGGGTGATGAAGAGAAACGAGGGGTAGTTGAGCTCGTTGATCCCGGGCGTGACGGCGGTAAAGCACATCCCGATGCCGGCGAAGAGGAGGCCTGCGGCAAACGAGAAGGGGATGATGAGCAGGGAGAGGGGCAGGTCGATGATCCCGAACAGGGCAAATACGACGAGCATCATCGTGGCGTAGATCAAGCTCCTCGTGGCCCCCCAGAGGAGTTCTCCGGCGATAACGTCGTCGATGGAGAGCGGCGTCGCCACCATGGCGTCGAATGTCTTCATGTAGTACATGCGGACGAACGAACCGTAGGTGCACTCAAAAAAGGACGAGTTCATGATGGAAATGGCGACCAGTGCCGGGGCGATGAATTCGACGTAGGGCACCCCGTCGATCTCTCCCACGAAGAGGCCCAGCCCGAACCCGATCGCCAGGAGGTAGAGGACCGGTTCGAGGATGGGCGGGAGGAAATTGACCCGGTAGGTCTTGAAGAACACGTCCCAGTTCCTCCGCCAGACCCTCCACGCCGACCGCGTGACGCTGGGTGCGAAGAACGATGATGCCGTCATGGTCACTCCCGCAGGTTCCTTCCGGTCAGTTGCAGGAATACATCCTCGAGGGTCGCCCGCCGGGCGAACACCCGGCCAGGGTCGCACTCCTCGAAGAGGTGGGCTGCGACCGTCCGCGACTCGTCGGTGAAGACCTGCACCATGTCGCCGATTACCTCGTAGCGGGCATCGAGGTCGTCGAGGCAGGCGATCACGCCCGCGGTGTTCTCGGCCTCCACGATGTCGGTTCCCACGTAGTTCGCGATCAGGTCATCCGGCGATCCTTCCACGAGGATTTCCCCGTTGTCGATGATGACGAGGCGGTTGCAGAGCCGCTCCGCCTCTTCGAGATAGTGCGTGGTCAGCACGATGGTGTTGCCCTCCGCCTGCAATTGCTTGAGCTTTTCCCAGATGAGGTGCCGGGCCTGGGGGTCGAGGCCGATGGTGGGCTCGTCGAGGATCAGGAGGCTGGGATCGTTGACAAGGGCGCGGGCGAGCAGCAGCCTGCGTTTCATGCCGCCCGAGAGATGCTCGATCTTCACGTCCCGCTTCTCCTGCAATGCCACGAAATCGAGCAGGCGATCGATACGCTCCTTCGCAACCCTGCCGGGAATCCCGAAGTACCTCGAGTACACGAGCAGGTTTTCAAAACACGAAAATTCCGTATCCAGATTTGTCTCCTGCGGCACCACCCCGAGCTGCTGCTTGATCTGGCGCGGTTCCTTCTCCGGGTCCATCCCGAAGACGCTTACCTCCCCTTCTGACCGCGGCGAGATGCACTGGATGATCCGCATGATGGTGGTCTTGCCCGCCCCGTTCGGGCCGAGAAACCCGAACATGTCCCCCGCTTCTATCCTGAAATTGACCCCCTTCACCGCGGCGAACTCGCCATACCGCTTGACCAGCCCCTCCGCCTCGATAACCGGCTCAGGATCCGAATCCGGATCGCTCATGAATAGTGATGGTTTCACGCGTGGGGTTGATGATGGTTTCGCCGATACAAAACGCTCTCTCCGCCATCGACGCCATCTGCCAGACCCCCATCTTCAGCTCCTCGGAGTTCCAGGGCCACTCGGCGAACCCCGCAAGAGCGCCGACCGCATCCCCAAAAAGTTTGCAGACGCCGGGATCATCGAAGTCATCGCCGAAAAGGAAAGAAAGCGCCCTGCAATGTACATCTTCCCGCGACTGTTCGCCATCACCGAGGATGGGCTGGTGTGAGGGCCCGGGCGAGGGCGAATTGGAAGGACGCCTGCATGGACATTCGCAGGGGCGCTTCGGGGGATGAGCGCCAGTGCCAGCGAGGTCTGGTTGAGCGCGGTAGATCGAGGTTGTGCGACACCTCTGGACCACAAACACATTTGTTGGACGCCAATCCGGGAATGTGTCCTACAATTGATGGTGTGGGACATGGGCGGGGGTTACGGGGAGGGTAGGGATCACGTGAGGATTGGTCTTCCCCGCCGCGTTCGGACTGAGGGAGCCGACCATGTCCCCCGGATACATCCGGAGACAGATCCCTATTACCCCTTGTTTGCCTCTCCGCCCGCTTCGCCGGGGGTACGAATATTCTGGAGATAGAACTTCTCAAACGCGGCGATCGCCATGACTGCAACGATGCTGACGATGACGATGAGCGGGTCGGCAGCGGCTTTCACCACCAGAAAGGCCCCGAGTGCACCCGCGTCCAGCACGATCGCGGTGCCGAGGACCGGGCGGCTCGCACTTACGTCCTCATGGAGATGGTGCAGGACGCCCCAGTGGACGGTGATGTCCATGACCAGGTAAAAGATGGCCCCCATCGAGGCGATGCGGGAGAGGTCGAAGAGCGCTGCGAGCACTGCCGCGATGACGACCGTGTAGACCAGGGTGTGCTTCTGGATGTCGCCGGGCATCCCGAAGTGGCGGTGGGGGATCAGGTCCATCTCCGTGAGCATCGCAAGCGTCCGCGAGACGGCGAAGATGCTCGCCAGCAGCCCGGATGCGGTGGCGATGATGGCAAGGATGACGGTGTACCAAATGCCGTATCCTCCGATGGCCGGCCGCGAGGCCTCGGCAAGGGAATAGTCCTTTGCCTCGATGATCTCAGTCAGCGTAAGGCTCGAGGCCACTGCGAAGCAGACGGCGAGATAGACGACGAGACAGATGGCAAGGGCGATGATGATGGCGCGGCCGACGTTCTTCTCCGGCTCAACGACCTCGTCGCCGCTGTTGGTGATGGTCGTGAAGCCCTTGTAGGCGAGGATTGCAAGAGCGACGCCACCGACGAAGCCACCGAATGTGGGATCGCCGCCCGGCGGGATGATTGTGGTCTTCAGGGCGATACCCGAAACGGCCATGGCGATCGCCGCGAAGACCAGCAGGCCGCCGATCTTGAGAACCGCCGTGATATTCGAGATCGTGCCGATGACCCGGTTGCCGGAGATATTGACGAGGAAGGCCACGACGATGAGTCCCACGGCGAGGACCGGCACCCAGACCGCTGCTGTGTCCGGGGGGAAGAGCTGCAGCGTGTAGATGCCGAATGTCCGGGCGACCAGACTCTCGTTGATTATCATCGAAAACGCCATGAGCAGCGCCGCTGCTCCCGTGACCCACGTCTCACCGTAGGCCCGCGTCAGGATCATGGCGATGCCGCCGGCAGACGGGTACGCGCTGGAGACCTTGATGTAGCTGTACGCGCTGAAACCGCTGACGACCGCCGCAGCGATGAAGGCGATGGGGAAGAGCCCTCCCGCAAGCTCGGCTACCTGACCGGTCAGTGCAAAAATGCCAGCGCCGATCATTACCCCCGTACCCATCGCCACGGTGGCGGCGAGGCTCAAACTCCGCTGTTCATAGGTGGGTTCCCGGTCGGTCATATCCGGTTGCGGTAATTGCCATGGCGCAATAAAATACTGTTCGCGCCGTTCGGGCGCACGTTGTGCACTCCGTGCTTCATCTGCATTGTCGTAACTGATTGCGAAGAAAAACCGGGATGAAGGTATCCTGGTATCACGCTTGCGAGAAATCCAGATCAGTTGCGGTAATGCTTACGGTATTTCCATCCGCATCGCCATCGGGGCCGGGATGGGGGCGGCGGTGCGCATCGCGTGCGGGGAGGTGCACAAACATGAAATCCCCTAGCGTATCGAGAGGGAAGAAAACAGATTTCATATGATTTATCTATTCATCGCACCCAGTTTGGCCTATGATCGGCAGATATGCGCCAGCGATTGCCGCAATGCTTTTGATCGCTGCCGTTGCCGGTGCGGGCTGTACGGGCACTCCACCGTCCGGAGATGCATCATCGGATCCTCCGTCAACCCCGAACACCGTGGTTACCATTCATGTCCCCCCGCAGTGCACGGCCGCCCCGACCGCAACGCCGACAGTTCCGCCAGCACCCCCATCGACCCCCGATATGACCGCGGCGGCCACGGCAACGCCCTCTGCAGTCCCGGCCGCGGTTGATACATCGCCACGCTATGCTGCCGGTGACATACTTGAGGATCCCAAGAGCGGGATGCCCCGCCTCGTCACCCGGGTTCTGGCCGATTCCGATACGTATATGATCCGCCTGGTGTTCGAAATCGACGGGGAGCGTTTCCTCAAAAAGGACGGGAGTTTTCAAGAAATGGGGGAAACGGTCGATTGCCTGAATTTTGAGAGAATGGGGCTGATCCCGTCCGGAAACGTTGCGAGGATACCGATCTACGTGACCGGTTACAATCTCTACGGCTATCTCGAATACGATACCCCGGAATCAATGGTGTTCGCGAAACCATCCCCTGATAAACTGACCGGCGATGTGCGTTTTGTGCTGGAACTGTTGCACACCGGCGATGTCAGCATCTACTCAACCATCGGCAACGAGACGGAGGAAAGGACCACCCATACGATCAGCCAGTATCGCTCTTTTGAACTGGGCACGGCCGATCGGGCGCGTGTGAGGGTGTACAAGGATGCGTATACCGGGTGGATGAAAGCCACGTTGAAGGCCGATGGCGTGGTCGTCAGCGAAAAGGAAATCGGTACAGGGATCCGGGTCGTGACGCTCTCATTCTCCACGTAAGTTTTCCAAATTGAATTGATCCTCATCCGGGCCAGCAGGAAAAAAGGAATGTGTCCGACACATCCCCTTTTATGGGACCAGACGACGCATGAACTGGAATGGATATTTCATTCATCTTCACCATGCACGAGGGGCTGCCCCGCCAGGGGCCGGGCAGCAACGAATGCACAAAAAAAGCGTTTTTCATGCTGCAAAATCTCCCGGACCGGCCGGAGATCCTGGATATCGGGTGCGGGGCAGGGATGCAGACGATCGAGCTGGCCGGTATCTGCCCGAACTGCCATATCACCGCCGTCGACATCCACCAGCCATACCTGGACGATCTCGACCGGAAGGCGAGCGCGGCCGGGGTGGGGGAGAGGATTACGACGGTGAGAGCGTCCATGGACGATCTGCCGTTTGCGGATGCAGCCTTCGATGTCCTCTGGGCGGAGAGCTCCATCTTTATCGTGGGGTTCGAGGAGGGGCTCCGGTTGTGGAAGCGGCTTCTCCGGCCGGGCGGCTACCTCTGCCTCAGCGAAGCGGTCTGGTTCACCGATCGGCCCTCGCCAGAGGCGGTGGCGTTCTGGAACGACTGCTACCCGGCGATTCGATCGGTCGAGGAGACCGGTGCGAAGGCCGGGCATGCCGGCTACGAGGTGGTCGCGACCTTCCCCCTCCCCGGATCCGTTTGGTGGGATCACTACTATACACCGCTCCTCGAACGGCTGCCTGCCCTGAAAGTGGCGGCTGCCGGCGATCCCGACGCCGAAGCGCTGGTCGCGTTCTCGGAGCGGGAGATCGCGATGCACCGGGAGCACGGAAGCGAATACGGGTACGAGTTCTTCATCCTGAGGAGCCGCTGATCTGTCCGGGAGAGGCCGGAAGGCAGATTTCAGTTCCTCTCCGTAAAAAGTATCCTGGCTGCCCATGCCCGCGGTCGACTTAGTCCCCAGAACGTCGCCTCGCTCTCACAGCGAGGACGCCTTCTTGAGCGCGGAACCTGCCAGTCCCACCTCACCCCGAAAAAAGGATGCTATCGCGTCTCGCATGGCACCCGGGTAAATGGAGCATCAGGGAAAGTATGCCAGGTTAACCTGTCAGCGGTTTCGTCATAATCAAAATCCATGTAATTCATTTCCGATGCATTGCGGGGGTTCACGAAGGAAACGTTCACCACCTTTGTAGCCGGATCCTGATGCCAGTGGAGGCACCCCATGAGTGATCCTACACTATAGTGCCCGGTTCCTCCCGATTGGAATTCGAAGAGATACGTATACGTACCCGTTCCCTTTTGTACATCCAGTTCCCAGCATCCAACGACAGTTTTCGGCGGGACTTTAGTAGGCGCCGGTGTGGGATTCGCGGTGGGCAAAGGTGTCGGTATTGTAGTGGGCACGGTTGTCGGGACCGTGCTGGGCAGGGGGGTTGGAATGGTGGTGGGCTGCACGGGTGGTTGAGGATCGGTGGTAGCCGTTGTACAGCCTGATGCGAGTACAAGAACGGCAAGGACGAACGGTACGAAGAACTGCTTATACATATTCAACGAGGAACATTCCCTATGCAATATAGATTCCGAAATGTAGCGTTCGTCGCATTGAAACAAGCAGTAAACCTGAAACCGCCCGGTCTGAATTGTACGCTGTATACGGGTCCTGATCTGCTGGTCGGATCTCTACTCGCAATCTCCACGAACCCGCACGCCTGTCCATAACGTCGCTCCTTTATAGAGCAGAATCTGCAGATTTCAGCTCTCTTCAGTATTCCCCCGGAATCTCACGGGGCAGCCTCTCTTCCCGTGTGAGACGGAAGGAGAATGCAGGTATGGAATGGTGAAAAAGGCAGACCCGAGAGCGCCTTTCCTTCACGAAAAGAAAGGGGTACTGTCCCCTTATCGACAGGAGCAGAGCCAGTGCGAGGAGGGATGACCAGTTCGGTATCAGTCATAGTTCCTGAACAATGCCGGGTCCTGGCGGCGGATCCACCAGCGGCAGACAAAAACAAGTGCCCCTCCACCGACCAGCACCGCCACTGCGCCCGCGATCTTGTTGTGGGGGCAGTGGTGATCTCCGGCAGTGTCTTCTTCTTAGCGAGATACGGCCGTGGGTCCGGTCGCCGATAGTGAGGAGAAGTATTCGGGCTTGTCAGTGCCGTAGTAGAAGTGGTTGCCAGAGACGCAGTCGAATGTGGTGTCGAGAGAGAGAGCTGCGATACGCGGCATACGACATCCTGCACAGGATCCGGCACGAGATCTCTCCAGGAGATCGATGAGAGCGTGTGGAAGCCGTCGATCTGCCAGTGATTGAATTACCGGCTGACCTTGCACTCCCGCATACAATTGATGAGTCCGTCTTTGAGGTCGATGATCCTGCAGAAGTAGCGTTCGTGCCACTTCTCGTGCGAGACCATCACGATCGTTTGGTTCAGGTCGTCGTTCAGCTGCTTGAAGAGATCGAGGATGCTCTTTGAGGTCTCCGAATCAAGATTGGCGCAGGGCTCATCGGCGAGCAGAATGCTGGGTTTGTTCACGATAGCCCGCGCGATCGCCACCCGCTGCTGCTCGCCGCCGGAGAGTTCGCTCTGGCGGTGATTGATCCGGTCGCCGAGACCGACCTCCCGGAGGACTTCCACACCCCGTTTGAGATACTCAGCCTCCGGGAGTCCCCGTGCGAGCGAAGTGACAATGACGTTCTCGATGGCGGTTAGCTCCGGGATCAGCGCGTAGTCCTGGAAGACGTAACCGAGCCTTTTGAGGCGGAAGAGCGTCTGCTGCCTGTCCGAAAGCCTCTGGACATCCCGGTCGCCGATGAGAACCTTCCCGGTCGTCGGCCGGTCCAGCAGCCCGAGGATATGCAGCAGCGTCGATTTCCCGCTCCCGCTCGGCCCGGTTATCCCGACAAACTCCCCCTCCGCAATGGTGAACGAGACGCCTTTCAGTGCCCGCACCTCGACCTTCCCCATCCGGTAGACACGGGTGATCTCTTCTGCTACGATCATATGCATTCACCTCTGAATCGCGTCCAGTATCTCTTCACGGGCGGTCTTCCATGCAGGGATGTACCCGGCGATGACCGATACGGCGAAGAGGCTTGCGATGCTTCGTGCGACCGTGGCCGGTTCGACCACCGGGAAGACCGGACCGCCGGGGAAGACGAGCGGGTTGACCGTGAGATAATATATCACGCCGGCATTGAGGACGAACCCGGCAAGCGCACCCAGCGTGGCAATGAAGAGCACCTGCAGAACGTAGGAGTTGATGATGATCTGCTTGTCGATCCCGATTGCCTTTAATATCCCTATCTGGCGACGTTTGTTCACGGTATTGATGAAGATAACGATGAAGATCACGACGACGGCGATGATCAGGCTGACCAGCGTTGATATGGCGTTGATGATCTCAAAGCTCTGGATGGCCTGGTCGACGAACCCTGCCGCCTTCTGCCGGAAGGTGAAGACCTGCTGCTGGATGGCGTACGAGAGCAGTCGGGTCCGGTACATCTCCTCCTGTCCGTTTTCAGAGGTCTTCACCAGCATCTCCGAGGCCTGATCCGAGAGTCCCAGAACCTGCGCCACCGCGTCCGTGGTCGTGAATGCGGAGGTATCGACGCCGATGGACTGGGTCTCGTAGATCCCCTTCACCTGAAACGTTCGCCGCTCCCCGTTCGGAAACGCGACTTCGACCGAGTCGCCGACCTGCACGCCCTGCAGCGTCGGAAGGCCGCCCCCCTCCTCCCCTTCCGATCCGGCGAGGGTCGCCCCCATGAGTATCTTGTCCGTATCCCCCGCGCTCAGGAACGCTCCCCGGATCATATGTTCGTGGATCTTCGTCACCGATCGCTCGTCCTGCGGGTTGATCCCGTAGAGCGTGCTTCGGGCGTCCCGCCCTTTGTAAAAGTAGGTCACCCCCGTCGAGATGCGAGGCGATGTCCCGACGATCCCGGGAATCCGCTCGACCTTCTTCTGCAGCGTTTCGATGTCGCTGATATACTGGTCGCCTTCCCGGGGTTCGATGATCAGGTTGCCGTAGTTGAAGTTGATAGACTGGGCGTTGAAGGTCTCGATGACACCTGAAATGATCGAAGGGAGAAAGACCAGGTTGACGAAGACAAGGGCAATGATCATGATGGTGAGGAACAGGGTGCCCTTGCTCCCCCGCTGGATCTGTTTGAATGCCAGGAAGGATGCGACTTTGAGATTTTTTAGCATATCAGGTTCCTATACGATCTCCTCTTCCTGCTGCCGTCTCCGCCACCACCAGACCGCGATCCCCGCCGCGATGAGCACAATCACCAGCACGGCGATCACGAGGACGGTGTTATTCGACTCGGCGACGGTCAGTTGCAGCGCCTCCTCCGCCGTATGCGTCCCGAAGTCGTCGGTGTAGGTGATCCTCAGGGTGTAGTCGAACGTGCCCGCCTCATCGGCCGTGAGGGTGAATACGGCAGGAGCATCATTCTGGGGCTCGATGGTGCCCATGAAGGCAACGGTGCCGCCCGGCAGGGGAAGGCCGTCGATCGTCGCCCGAACGGAGTCCGCATCCCCGGTGCCCGTGTTCTCGACCCTGATGATCAGGTCCACCCGGTCGCCTGCCGTGATCCGGGTCGGATCGGTGCTGACCGAGGCGATGCCGAGAGCCGCCCTGCCCCGGATGGGCACGCCCGCCGTTGAGGTTTCACGAAAAACGCTCCCGTCGGCATTCAGGTAGGTGACGGTGACCATTACGGGCTGCAAACCGGTGTCGGTCCCCTTATCTGTCAGGAACTGCATATCGATCGCTTCCTGCCCCCCGGGCGGTATCGCCGGGAAATACAATGTCTGCGGTGTGGCTGCGGTGATGGAGCGGGTCGTTGCGTTCGCGTTGACAGTAATGTCGTTCGCCGTCGCCGCACCGTCGTTGACGAGCGTCAGCGTGAGATTGAACCGTTCGCCAGGGACGACGCTCTCCGGGACACGGCGTTCCACCCGGATGGCAGGCCTCTTGATGAGTGCGTACTTTGAGTTCACGTTCACCGGGACGGGATACTTCACATCCGTTGCTCCGCGGACCCGGATCCAGACCTCGGGAAAGTAGATCCCTTCCACTGCGGGTGCCCGGAAGAGGAAGGTGAGGGGCATGGACTGCCCGGGCCCGATCTCCCCGACACGCCCGAAACTCCCGGTCATCACCTCGATACCTTCGCCCTGCAGGGTGACGTCTTCGACGAACGCATTGATCTGGGTATTGGTCGTCGCGGATACCTGGGCTCCCCCGGACCCCGTCCTGACGATCGTCTCGGTACGGCTTGCCGCCGTTGCGGTGCTGGTCAGGGTGACCGTGATGGTTCCGATATCCCCGGGCTGCAGCACGGCCGGGGTTACCGTATAGGTGGAGATGATCACCGTGGGTTCATTGGCAGCAGCAACGCCGATACCGCAGGCCGCCAGAAGAACCAGTGCCAGGAGAAATCTTTCGTGCCTCTTCATGCTTCTTCCTCTGGAGGGTTCTGAGACCACACGTGCAGCCGACACCGGTTCTTCCGGCTGCTCCTTTTGATTGAGGGGGTAATACATTCCGCATGGTTATATAACCCTTGCGCCGGCGCCCGGCATCCAGGTGCAACCATGCAATACGGGAGTGGTGAGGCGCTATGGAGCGCTGGTGCAGTGATCCGTGAGGAGCAACATTACCATGGTGAGAGAGTGCGGCGGACGCGGCAGACCTTGACTGAAACAAAGAGCCGCAGCCGTTCGGGCCGCCGCTCATGAAAGGTTCGATCCCGCCGGGCTGCAGTCCCGCGTGAGGCTGCCGGATTTCGAGCGGTGTCGGTCACCGGGTCGGGGATCTCCTGATCGTGGCTCGGCCGATGGGGGCGGTTTTTGCGGGGTAGGTTAGGTTCTTTAACGACTCGGGTGAGATTTGAACACGCGACCTCATCCTCACCAGGGCCAGCAATGAGACTCAATAGAATCTGTGTGTGGACAATCACAGAATCGATTGAATAACGTTTAAATCCAAAAATCCTTATTTTGATGTGTTTATACTGGCGATTTGAGGAGGCCTGAATCAATTAATGATAATTTACCAGCACCGCATTGACATATGGCCTGATATGGAATCCTCAGAGGCACTTTTTTCTCAGGGCATACCACGGCGGGGCAGTCCATCCAGTCCGGCCACCCAATGACCCTTGCCTGAAAAGATAAGGCGGGACTCCGGGATCTCCGGAGAGGCCTCGACCACCATCCGCTCGACAGTCGGTACGATATTGTCCGTCCGGAACATTTCCGTAACTTCTCCCTTCTGGTGCAAAACCGTATCCTCGAGTGGGGTATCGAACTATTCAGGTTTTTCTTCTATGAGCACTCTGATGCAAAGGGCCTGCTCCCGGTTGTACTGCCATGTGAGAACACGATCATGGTGAGAGGGCCGTGCGGGATAGAGGAAAGAGGATACAATGGCCCCAACTATGACGAGTATAAGAATATCGATTCCCCTGCACTCCTTTTCTGCGATGCTCGCAATGTTAAAGTATCATACGCGATAGGTGCCGGATCGGAATGAAGCTCATACAGATAGTGGGCGCACTTATCGGCGCCTTAATTGCAGCTCTCGGTCTGCTCTGGTTTCTCCAGGGTGTAGCATTGATACAGATGCGCCCGATACTCTGTGTCGCGAATTGCGAACCCATCGTGGGCAGATCACCGTTCTGGGCAGCAGCCGGGGTGATCGCTTTTCTTATCGGGAGTGGTGTCGCGTATCTCAGTGCACGTCGCGGCCGATAGGCACGCACCCGCAGGCATAGTCACCGGTACTGCATGTGGCACGTATGCGGATCGAAGACACGACCTTTCTGCAACTGCAGATTCCCCAGATTTCAATCGAGATTCTGCCCTTCATTGTCCTGCAGGCGATTCCTTTAATTACCTTTTCCAGTACCAGTCTCGATTCCGGACACCTTCCCGGGAATACCCGGTGGGTATCTCGTTCCACCGGAAAAGAGGATTCGTGTCTCCGCACGAGAAAATCATCGGCCGGAACCGGGATCAGTCATAGTTCCTGAACAATGCCGGGTTCTGGCGGCGGATCCACCAGCGGCGATTGACAACAAATGCCCCTCCACCGACCAGCACCGCCCCCACGCCCGCGATCACCGGGAACGGGATTCCTTCTCCGGGCTCCGGTGCCGAAATGTTCGCCGCTACCGTCGACGTCGGTGCCGGAGTGAGATCGGGTGCGGCCCGGGTGTCCGCGAGGGTGGGGCCTGGCGCCGGGGTACCAGGTGTCTCCGGCATAGCCTCCACGTCAGGGGGATAGGGTCCGTGGGTCCGGTCGCCGATGGCGAGCTGGAAGTACCCGGGGTTGTCAGCGACGTAGTAGAAGTGGTTGCCCGAGACGCGGTCGTATGTGGTGTCGAGGGGACGCCATCCGTCGCCGTCGTGATAGTACATCACGATGTCCGCGGGCATGATATTCCATTCTTTGAACACCGAGATATCCACCGAGAACCAGTGTTCAGACTCGCCCATCAGCACGGGAGGGCGGTAGAATACGGTGGTATTCCCGTCATCACCGCCACCACCGCTATCCCGCGACGGTTGTGGGGTGGGAGAAGGCGAGGGTGAGGGTGTCGGTTCGGGCCCGGCGGTTACGGTGATGAAATCCACCTGTGTACTGATGGCGGTCTCGGTTGCATCGCTGACGGTGAGGAATACGGTGTAGGTGCCGGGCGTGATGTAGGTGTGGGATGGGTGCGCTTCGGTCGAGTAGCCGCCGTCCCCGAAATGCCACACCTGCCTGTGGTCCCAGCTGCTCGAGGTGTCGCTGAACTGCACGGTGAGCGGGGCGGTACCCGAGCGCGTGTCCACTGAGAACGATGCACAAAGAGGAGCGAGCCGGGCATACTTCAGGTCGCCGTTGGAACCATCATAATAGCTGATGTGGAAGTAGCCATCCTGGTCGAGGGCTATTGAGGTGGACCCGCCCGTCCCCCCCCGCTGTCCACTGTCTGGACCGCCCACGCAGTGCCGTTCCATACGGCGTACTTCAGGTCGCCGTTGGACCATCATGATAGCTGATGTGGAAGTAGCCATCCTGGTCGAGGGCGAGTGAGTTATACACGCCCACCTGCCCTTCGCTGTTGTCCACCGTCTGGACCGCCCACGCAGTGCCGTTCCATACGGCATACTTCAGGTCGCCATCGAACCAGTTAATGGAGCGATAATAGCTGATGTGGGGGTTGCCATCCGGGTCGAGGGCGAGTGAGGTCGACATGCCCACGTTCCCGGCGCTGTCCACCGTCTGGACCACCACCGCGGATGCAGACGCCTGTACGACGAGCATCACCGTTGCGAGGAGCATCGCTGCTATCACCATCGCGGCCCTCCGTGATACGAATACTCCCGCATATCGCATGGGTGATCTCCCTTCTCCCATGAACTCCACGAATATACTAGAAGGCAGGGATTGGCTGGCAATGAAAGAATCGATCAGGTTCTATGACGTATCCAGTCGCTATGCTGGGGTTGCAGAGCAATTAGGGAGGGCAGAGCCGCACATACGCGGATTCAACCGATTCTCCCTGAGGCCTGAGTGTCCCTCGTTTTCTCACCCGAACACAATCATCCAACCCATCGCGTGGCAACCGCTGAACCCCATCATCGCGAGCAGTCGCATCTGTGCCCAGAGGATGGCGCCCCTCAACCCTCTGGTTCGGGAATAGTGGAGCGTTGATCCGTACCTTATGATATGATACGATGTTCTCGGATCAATAGGAACGCATCATTAAATTCCGGGATACAAAATCGCTCTGAAGATGCTCTTGTTCTGAAAAAGAACAGGAAAACAGTTCATTCTACTGCTATGAAGCACGACCTCTATGTACTCCGTACTCAATCACACGAATATACTCGAAAAAAAAGGATATCAAGCCTCAGGCGAGATTTGAACTCGCGATCTATACCTTACCAAGGTATCGCTCTGCCAGGCTGAGCCACTGAGGCGAATGCATCATCAATGTCGGTGCGCACGCTATAAAACCTTACTGAATGGGCCCGCCGGGAAAGGGCATCGGGCGGTTTATTCCTGCGATCTGTCGCCGGGCCGGGGGGTTCCGCGCTTTTCCGGGCGTGCGGGTTTCGGCACCGGGGCAGGGAGCGGATGCCGGGGCCCCGGGGGCTACAGCCTGCGCAGGGCCTCAATGCTCCTGATCGCACCCTCGAACGTCGCCACCTCGATGACGGGGGTCGCAGGGCTGTTCCTGCGCACCGCTTCCATCACCGGCGCAAAATCGATGGTGCCGTCGCCCACGGCGGTATGGGCGTCTTCGTTGCCGTTGTTGTCGTGGAGGTGGTAGTGCGCGGCCGGGTACTCGATCCAGTGCTCCAGGCAGCCGTTGGTGTGCGCATGCCCGACGTCGAGGGCCAGACCGACGCCGTCGAGCATGGGGAGCTCGTCGGGGGTGCGAAGGAAAAAGTGCCCCCAGTTAGGCATGTTTTCCATGAAAAAGGTGACTGAGCGCTCGTCTGCAGCGATCTTCAGCTCCTCGAGGGAGATCCTGAACTGGCCGATCGCCGCTTCCCGCACCTCCTGCCAGGCGCAGTAGCCCGGATGCACCACCACCCCCGCGTCCGCCTCGGCGGCGATCTCGAAGCACCGGGTGATCACCTCCACGCTCGCGCGCCGGATGGGTGTGAGCAGGCTGGCGATATTGACGCTCCGTGCGGGGGCGTGGATGAAATAGCGGAAGCTGAACGTTTCAAGAATATCCGGACCGTCGAGAAAATGGAGCCCCCCGTCGACGACTTCCACGGTATCGGTTACCGTCTCGAGCTGTTCGAGCGCCGCAGACAGGGGTGTGTGCTGCAGGCAACAGGTGGACACCCCGAACATAGCTTATCGTATCGCCCGCGAACAAAAGAGATTATTCATCTTCATCGAGCTCGGTGGCGGGGATGCCGCAGGTGTCCCGCATGATATCCTCGCACCCGGCGATCTCGATGATCCTGCCATGCACGAGGGCATCGGCCACCTTCCGCCGCGCCTCGTGGAGGTCGCGCCAGACCGTCTTCCTCGACACCCCGAGGGCGAGGGCGGCCTCCTCCTGCGTGAGCCCCTGCAGGTCGACGAGCCGGAGCACTTCGACCTCGTCGGGGCGCAAACTGACCATGCCGGCGGGCGGGCCGCCGTTCCGGCACACCGGGGCAAAGCACCGGTACCGGAAGCCGGGCTCGCAGAAGCGCTCGACCCTGCACCTCCCCCGGCCTCGCCGGAACCCGTGCCCGAACGGCTGTCCGTTCATTCTCTCCCCAGCGCCGCTGCAAGGGTATCCCACATCGCACGCAGCGCGTCCGCGGCAGGACAGTCGTATGCGGTCACCGGCGTTCGGTTCCTTATCGCCTCGATCACCGTCGGATCGAAGGGTATCCTGCCCACCACAGGGATCCCTTCGTCGTCGCAGTATTTCTCGATCCGTGCGGCGACCGACTCTTCGAGATTGTATTTATTGATTGCAACATACATATCCACGCCGAAATTGCGCGCCACCTTCACCACCCGGCCGAGGTCGTGGAGGCCCGATGTGCTCGGTTCGGTGACGATGAGCACAGCATCCATCCCGGTGACCGTTGCGATGAGCGGGCACCCGATGCCGGGCGGCCCGTCGGTGATCAGGAGATCTCGGTCGGCGGCACGCTCATTGACACGCTTCTTCACCTCCGAGACCAGAAGGCCCGAAGTCCCCGAGCCGGGCTCAAGGCGCGCGTGAGCAAGGGGGCCTCGATCGGTGCGGGAATAAAAGATCTCGCCGCTCACCCGGTCCTTCATGGCAGTTGCGTCCGCCGGGCAGACGAGGGTGCAGACCGCACACCCCTCGCATTTGACCGGGTCGACGTAAAACCGTTCATCCCTGTACTCGATAGCCCCGAACCGGCAGTATTCCTCGCAGTTGCCGCACTGGATGCAGAGGTCCTGGTCAATGTCGGCCACCTGCATCCCCCGGTACGCCTCGGTGGTCTCGATCTCGGGCTCGAACAGCAGCTCGAGGTTTGCCGCATCCACATCGCAGTCCGCAAAGACCAGATCGCCTTCTGCAAGAGTTGCGAGCGCACCCGTAATCATGGTCTTTCCCGTGCCGCCCTTGCCGCTGATGACCGCGATCCTCTTCATTGTGCACCTCCCGTGCGTGTGCAGATATCGTCGAGGAGGTTGACGAACTCATCCTGCCATTCGGGCATGGCGACGGAGAACAGGTCTCCCCTGCTCTGGAGCCGTGCGATCTCGCGGTCGAAGGGAATCTTCATCTGAATGGGGAGACCCGCTTTTCGGCAGAAAGCCTCGGTCTCGTCATCCTCTCCGTCGCTGCGGTTGATCACCACGCCGGCGGGAATGCCGAGCTTCCGCACCACCTCTGCGGCCAGCCGCAGATCGTGCAGCCCGAACGGTGTCGACTCGGTGACCAGCACCACGTAATCCGATCCCTCGATCGTCTCGATCACCGGGCATGCCGTTCCCGGGGAGGAGTCGTAGATGACAAGATCATTGCCCTCCGCTGCCTCCTTCGCCGCCTTGATGACGGGTATCCCGTTGGGTTCGCCTTCATTGAGCACTCCCGAGATGAGGCGCAGGTGCTCGTCGACGGGTGCATCCCATACCTTCCCGATCACCCGTTCGGTCTCGGAAATCGCCTCGTTCGGGCAGATAATCCGGCAGCCGCCGCATGCGTGACAGAGATCTTTGAAGAACAGAATCTGTTTCGGGAGCACGGCGATTGCCCCGTATCGGCAGAAATCCCCGCACTTTCCGCAGAGATCGCACCTCTCCATATCAAAGGCGGGATTGAGGACCGTCACCTCGGATTCGCTCGTATCGCCCGGGAAGAAGAGGTGGAGGTTGGGTTCCTCCACGTCGCAGTCGACCAGCACGACATCGCGGCTCCTGGAGATGCTCCATGCAAAGTTTGCGGAAAACGTGCTTTTTCCGGTCCCTCCCTTGCCGCTCGCCACCACGATTTTCATATGCCGCACCACACCTCACAGGATGCGGTTGAGCTGGTTTTCCCGGTATGCTGCCACTGCCTCCCGCACCGTGCTCCCGGCGGTGGCCTGATACACCTCGATGCCGGCCCCTTCGATCGCCCGGCGGGCATTGCCTCCCAGCTGGCCGGTGACCAGGACGGTCGCGCCATGGTCGATGAGCACCTGCGCCGACCGTGGCCCGACTCCCCCGGCAGCATCGGCAAACGCGTTCGTCTCCGCCGTATAGGTATCCTGTTCGCTATCATGAAAGAGAAAGAAAGGTGCGCGGCCGAACCGCTCCTCCACCTGTGCGTCAGGTGTATCTCCTTTGGCAGTGATGCACATTTTCATGCTATTTTACCTCAAAGTCAATTATTTCTGTAGTGGTAAGCATGCAGAACTAAATAACTGGCGATCGTACAACCTGTACCAAACACTATGAATTACCATCACCTCTTCGGCCCGGTGCCCTCGAGACGACTGGGGGTGTCGCTGGGCATTGACCTCGTCCCCCACAAGACCTGTAACCTCAATTGCATCTACTGCGAGTGCGGTCCCACCACCGATCTCACCCTCGAGCGGCGCGAGTATGTGCCGACCGATCGCGTGCTCGCGGAACTGGACGATTTTCTTGAAGGGAAGCCAGCACTCGACTATATCACGTTCTCGGGCTCCGGCGAACCGACGCTTCATGCCGGCATCGGCACCATCATCCGGCATATCAGGACCCACCACCCGGCATACCGCATCGCTGTGCTCACCAACGGCTGCCTCTTTTTCGAAAAAGATGTCAGGGATGACGTGCGGGATGCGGATGTGATCATCCCCTCGCTTGACGCCGCCACCGCGAGGACGTTCAGGCGGATCGACCGCCCCCACCGCGGCCTTGCCATAGACGATATCATATCCGGCCTCGTGTCGCTGAGAGAGGAATTTTCGGGAGCGATCTGGCTTGAAGTGTTCATCATCCCCGGTATCAACGACACCGACGAAGAACTCGCCGCACTGAAGCGTGCAATCGAGCGCATCCGCCCCGATAAAATCCAGATCAACACCCTCGATCGGCCGGGCGTGGTGGACTGGATCCGCCCTGCAACCGCAGCGGAGATGGCGCACGTGGTTGCATCGCTTCATGTGCCCGGCGTGCACATTATCGGGCGGCCCGCCTCCCGCACCGGCATTGCCAGTTTTTCGGGCGATCTCAGGGCTGCCATCCTGCAGACCCTGCGCCGGCGCCCCTGCACGGTCGATGACCTTGCGAAGGTGTTCGGGCTGCACCCGAACGAGATCAACAAGTACATCCAGGTCCTTGTCGAAGAAGGCGCAATCCAGGAAAAGCGGGAAGAACGAGGGATATTCTTCGTCGCAACCTGAAGCGATCGTTTCCGGGCGCATCGTTTTTATAGCAGCACCCCGATGATACGACACGACCATGAGGATCGACTACTTCCGCATCCCCGACATCGCCAAACGGACGGGAATCCCCGAGCAGACGGTGGCAGAATATGCGCAGACCTTCGATGAATTTCTCACCTATGCGACTGACGCGGATACCCGGTACTACACGCCCGATGCCATGCTGCTCATGAGGAAAATCGATTCGTACGTGCGGGAGGGGAAAACCACCGAGGAGATCAGGGAAGCCATCGACCGCGAGTATCCCCAGCTGCGCGAGCAGAAGGAAATTCCTTCGCAGGAGACCGCGTGCCCCGAGGATGTGGAATAGAATAAAAAAGAGTGAGGAGATCGTTTCAGGGTTGGTCCCGGATGTGGACGTCCATCTGGGGGAAGGGAATCTCGATTCCCTCCGCGACAAACCGCTCGTTGATGCAGTAGTTGATGTGATCCTTGACATCCCATGCCATATTAAACTGCCTTGCCCAGAGCACCATCATGAAATCGAGGCTCGAAGCCCCGAATTCGAGGAAGTAGACGCTTGGTGCGGGGTCGAGGAGGACGTAGTCCGAAGCCCGCGCCGCTTCGTTGCCGATCTCGAGGAGGATTTCCTTCACCTTCCGCACATCGCTGCCGTAGGCCACCGAGACCGGGATCTTGATTTTCAGCTTGATATCGGGCATGGCGTAGTTGGTGATGATGCTGTTGGCAATCTTCGAGTTCGGGATGGTGAGCAGCTGGTGGTCGAGGGTCTGGATGCGGGTGCTGCGCGGCCCGATGCTGATCACGTCACCGAGATACCCTTCGATCTTGACCCTGTCGTTCATTTTGAACGGCTTGTCGATAAGGATGAGCGCACCCCCGAAAAAGTTTGATATCAGGTCCTGTGCGGCGAGGGCGATGGCGAGCCCAAAGATCCCCGCCCCGGCGATAAGCGGGGTGATGTCAATTCCGAGATAGCTGAGCACGAGCAGGAAGGCGATGAACCAGATGATGTAGCGTGCGGCATGCTCGAGAAATGCGATGATCCGGTCATCCAGGTCCCCTTCGATCCGTGCGGCCATCCACGATCCATAGAGGGCGAGTACGCTTTGCGCAAACGTGGAGACAACCCATGCCCCGAGGAGGATGAAAAACGCCCCGAGATATTTGCTGTTCCGGATCCACTCGTAGCCGGCGGGGAGCTCGACCACGCCAACGGCCATATAGAGGGAAACAACGAAAATGGCGATGATCAGCGGTCTTCCCACGGCAAGGACGAGAATATCGTCGAACTTTGACTCGGTCAGGTCCGCCCGCGCCGAAAGCCAGCGGTAGATCTGGTAGGCAACAAGAGAACCGACCAATCCCACGATTAGAATGAGCACTCCAACCCAAAGGTCAGCCATAGTGTATATTTTTGGTCTGGAATCCGTATATATGAGATGTTATGTCGCGGGGAAAGGAAATTATCGAGAGCCTCAGGACACTGGCGGACAGGAACTATGCGTTCATGCACATCTGCGGCACCCATGAGGCGTCCATCGCCCGGTCGGGGCTGCGCAGCGTGCTGCCCGGCAATCTCACGATCGTCATGGGGCCGGGCTGTCCTGTCTGCATCACGCCGCAGGGGGAGATCGATGCCGCACTCGAACTGGCGGATAAAGACTGCATTCTTGCCACCTATGGCGATCTCCTTCGGGTTCCGGGGTCAGAGGGATCGCTCGAGTCCTGCCGGGGCGATGTGCGGGTGGTGCAGGGCGTGCACAAGGCCGTGGAGATCGCGGAGAAGACCGACCGCGAGGTGGTCTTTCTATCGGTGGGATTCGAGACCACGGCACCCACCGTCGCCGCCACCATCCTCCAATCGCCCCCGGAAAATTTCAGCATCCTGAGCCTCCATCGGCTCGTTCCCCCGGCGATGCAGTGGCTGCTGGAGCAGGGGGAAGCGAAGCTGGACGGGTTCATGCTGCCGGGCCATGTCTGCGCCGTGATGGGCTACGAGGAATACGAGAAGTTCCCCGTTCCGCAGGTAGTGGCGGGCTTTGAGCCCGAAGACATCCTCCTCGGCCTGCTGATGCTCGTCAACCAGGTCCGCGAGGGGAGGGCAGAGGTGGAGAACGCCTACCCGCGGGTCGTCAGCAGGGAAGGCAACGTCAGGGCAAAGAAACTGATGTATGAAGTATTCGAGCCCTATGACGCGGAATGGCGGGGGTTTCCGGTCATCCCCCGGTCAGGCCTGCGGTTACAAGAGCAATTCGCGGCTTACGATGCGCAGACGAAATTCGATGTGGAAATCCGGCACGTGGACACGCACTCGGCCTGCATCTGCGACCGGGTGCTGCGCGGCGTGGCACGGCCCACCGACTGCAAACTCTTCGGCACGGCGTGCACGCCCCGGAAACCGGTGGGCGCGTGCATGGTGAGCCACGAGGGCGCATGCAAGATATGGTACCTCTACCAGAGGAACCCCTGATTTTCCGAGCGAGCGGCGGCGTTTTCCTTTTATACCTTCAAGGCCAATAGAACAGGGAGTCCCGGTAGGGTAGTGGATATCCTGAGAGCCTCCGGAGCTTTCGACCCGGGTTCAAATCCCGGCCGGGGCGTCGAAACCAGCACACATTTTTTATCCCGGTTCCGGAACCCTGCGCATCGGCTGCACGTTCATGCCTTCCATCTCCCCCAGCGCGAACCGGAAGCGCTTGCGGATGTTCGGC
>DSDF01000036.1 GCA_011048835.1 Methanoculleus sp.
AGGCCATTTAAACCTTGCCGAAACGTTCCGGATTTGCGCTGAAATCCGGGCTTCCCTCATCTCCCGGAAGCCGGAACACGCAGGGGGCCGCTCGCGCAGCACCCCGCAGCTCCGAGGTCCTCACAGGGGAACAATGTAGGTGCCGATCGATATTAAACCTTGCCTAGCTTCCGGAAAGGAGCTGATATCTGGCGTTGTAATATTGATCCCGATGCATAATTGATGCCCGATGTCATTCTGGCTCTCCGGCGCATTCTCTGGCGGTATTGTGGCGTGTTGCATGCGTGGTATCTCATCCTGGTACCTATTTTCTCCGCTGGTCGCCGGAGATGGTGGTGGCGTACTGCGAGTGTGGTGACCCTCCACACGCGCTCTGCGCGCGACCCTCGACAGAGCGCGAAATCCCTGCCGCAGTACGCGGTCTCATGGTCTGCCCGTCGCACTATGGCGCCAGCAACGCCTTGAGTGGCACACGCATTCGTGTCAAAAGGCCTCCCATGATCTCTGCGGGATCCACTAATGCGCATATCCTGACCATGATGTATGCGCTCGCATGGCCACCTTGCTAAGTGTGCGTCGTGCGAAAAAATGTATTCCTGTCTACTGTGGGTGGGTTTGTTCTGCACGAGGGTTGCTTCTATCTTCTTCTTGATTCAAGTTCTTCGAAGATGTCGTCAAGTTCGATGTCGAGTGCTTTGAGGGCGACGAGAATGTGGAAGACGAGATCCGCGGTCTCGGAAACCTTTCTCTCGTATGATGTATTTTTCGCTGCAAGGAGAAATTCAGTGCATTCCTCCCCTACCTTCTCAAGTGCCTTGTCGACACCTTTCCGGTGGGTAAGGATCCCGCTGACATATGATTCTTCTGAAGGATGTCTTGCACGGTCGCCAATGATTTCCCAGAGTTCTTCAAGTGTGCTGCACCCGCTCATGTTCATCTCTCCCGGGTTCCTTTTCGACCACAATCTCTCCGATCTCGATTCCGAAACATCGCCTGCTTAGTATTCGCGCCTTTTCAATATTTGCCCCGCCTCTCCCTATCGCAATGCCGAGATCGGCTTTTTTCCGGATGATAACGTCACACTTTCCTGTTGTTTCATCTTTCTTGAGCCCCCCCACCTCAACCGGTTTGAAGATGTTGGCGATGAAGGATTCGGGTTCGGACGCCTCCTCGACCATCTCAATGCGCTTGCCGAGCACCCTTTGCATTTTTCTGATATTGTCTCCGTGTTTTCCGATAGCCATGCCCATATCGCCTTTTTTTATCACGTATATCACCCGGTCAAACTGGTCGTCAATGATGCAGTCTATTGCTGTTGATCTGGTGAGAATACGTAATTCTTCAATATATCTCCGTTCTTTAAAACCCAGTGTGCGATGCATCGTCAAATTCATAAGTGGTTAGATTCGATCTTCCATTAAAGCTATGGGTTATTTGGGATTTCCCACGGTTGGGGCCTGATGCTCTGCACCCGGCACGTTCCCGTGTGCGCGGGGTGGAGTATCGTTCATGAAAACATTTCTACACGACCAATTCTTGGAAAAAAAGGATATATATCACAATTAGAATATTACGCCGGCGAAATTATTTATTTTGCCCTTACCGATAGTACGATGATAACCAATGTTCGGGAGACATGACTATTCATTTCAATATTCCAGCGATTGTATTTCCTTCGGAATTGAGCGTGATGGGGATATTCATCGATATTTCCGCAAAATCGAGGGAGGAGTGAAGGTAGAAAAAAGCGTCATCTCTCAGCGCGGGAAAATTGTCGTCTGCCCCATCGAACCGGTCAATCTGCCGGAAAAAGTCGCCACCTACATGGAGATCGACTTCGATCCCCTTTTTCTGGAACCCTTCAGCAAGACAACAATATATCTTACGTTTCCAATTGAAATCGGCGTATTTGTTGTTGCAAAAAAGGATATCAAACCTCTGGATGTTTTTTCATTTATCCCACAAAAATACTCCCTGTACGGTCCTTCAAATGGTGGGGTGATTTCTCGATGGGCATACAGTCCCGTCTATGCAGCGATACCTGAGGTCAATCCATTCGAGTGCGGGGTAATGCAACTCACCCTGCACAACACCACCCGAGAATGGGTCGAAGTTGCCCGTGCGCTCTTTGAAGCCTACAGCATGAAGATCTATTACTCCGATGAACTGGTCTCGATGTCGGCAATTATGCGAATACTCTCTTCGAAGACGGCGGAAACCGAATTTTTCAAGGAACCGCTGGTCGAGGGGATGAAAAAAGCCATTGAGTTCTACCTCGGCCGCGATATCCCTGTGGTAAAACACAACGGCATGATGGAATGGGGGCTTGTGTGATGGTCATCCTGGAACGACTGCAGGAACTGCTCCAGACGCCCCTGTTCGGGACGTCACTGAGCGTGGGCAATCTGCTGTGGCTGGTGGTGATCCTCGCCCTCTCTGTGATCCTCGCACGTCTCACCGTGACCAATCTGCGGCGCGCCCTTGAGAACAGGATGTCGAAAAACGAACTGGAAATCCTCCTCAAACTCATATACTTCACCATCGTCATCCTTGGAGTTGTCATTGCACTGCCGAACATTATCGCCGATCTCTCCGGTCTTCTTGTGGCGGGCGGAATTCTGGGTATCATCATCGGTTTTGCAAGCCAGAGTGTGGTATCAAATTTTGTTTCCGGCCTCTTCCTGATGGTGGAACAACCGGTAAAGATCGGTGATAACGTGAATGTGGGATCGATTTCAGGAAACGTGGAGGATATTAGCATCCTCTCCACCACGGTGAGGACCTATGACGGCGTTTTTGTGCGGATACCCAATGAAAAGGTGTTCAACTCGGATATAACAAACTACTGGGCAAATGTAGCGCGGCGTTTTGATTATGCGGTGGGGATCCGATACCAGGACGATGCCGGAAAGGCCATCGGCATCATCAAAAATGTCCTCAAGGATCATCCTTTTGTCCTGCAAAGGCCATCTCCAACGGTTTTTGTTGAAGAGCTTGGTGATAACGGCGTCAATATCACTGTGAAAATCTGGTCGCCGGCCAGGGTCTGGTGGGACGTAAAAATCGAGCTCCTCTGGAAGATCAAGGTGGCGCTTGAAGCGGAAGGCATCGAGATTCCGTTTCCCCAGCGCACAGTCTGGTTCCCCGAACCGCTTAAAATGGAAGAGCGCCAGAAGGTTCCCCACGAAAAAGGGTAACCCTTTTTTCTGTTGATTGCAGGTGAAGAGGATCCGGATCGAACCCGCCGCAGGGTTCAGAGCATATGCACTTTCCCTGCCCCCCCGGGAATATAGGTCCCGGGGATTGTTTCAACGATTGCCTCCAACCCCTGGGTGCAGTGCGAGGCAGAGACATAGGACAGTGACGTGAGAGCTTCGATATCTTCTTCAGACACGGTATGGAACCCTCCCATGGCTCCCCATACATTTCCTTTCGATGCGGTATACCGCAGAATGGCGCCGATATGCGGGTGGGCGCACCCGGTGATAAGAAAAAGCCCGCCTCGAGACGCGATTGCAAGTGATTGTTCGATAATTGCATCCCCGAGCGGCCCGGTGGAAAAGATCGTATCGGTGATTTCTGTCCACCGGTCGACAAACACCGGCGTTGCATATCGCTCCACACGATCGAGGGTCTCGTCAGAAAATGCCCGCAACACATATGCCACCGGCGATGCACCTGCCTCAAAAAGGGCTGAAAGGCCGCCGTTATGGTCCCAGTGGTCGTGAGAAAGCACGAGCGCTTCCACATCGCGAGGATCAATCCCGAGTTTGTGCATGTTCTCGAGCAGTATTCGCCCGTCACCTCCTGTGTCGAAGAGCAGTCGTGCTTCTTCGATGTAGCAGGAAAACCCCCATTCCGCAGTGAGTCGGGGATCGTGGAGCATGTTGTTATACACTTCGATGATTTTCGTCATTGTCGGTTCTCTCCCTACTTCCCGTATGTGCTGTTTGACCATCTACCTGTGGATTGTTGCAGGGAACGCTGCATCGCATGACGCCCTTGCGCGGATGTTGACTCTGCAGTTGCCTCCCCCGCCAGCACCGGTGGGGTGGCAACCTTTTTGAGACAGGAAAAGAGTGGTGTGGGTGAGATGCTACCCGAGAAGATAGGTAATGGTCACGGTTGCTGTGACATCAACATCGCTCGGCTCGATCGGGGTGGGAACCGACATGGCCATGTCGTATGCAGGCGTCTCTGCGTAGCGGACAGGATATACCGGTCCCCCGACATGGATCTCCTTGACGCCGACGATGGCAAGATTCATTGCGCTGGTGACCGCGTCTGCATCGTTGCGGGCATACCGGACCGCCCGGCTGAGCGCTTCAGTGCGCAGCTCAGCGGATTTTTCGTCGCTGAGGCCGAATGAGAGATAATTCATCCTGTCGGCGCCGGAGGCGACCGCGAGATCGATGACCTCGCCGGCCCGGTCGATCTCGTCGAGAGATACCAGCAATGTGTTGCTCACGCGGTAATACTTAATTTTGTCATTCCAGCGTATGGAACTTGAAACGGGTTTGTCATCGTACACCGGATAGATAGTATATCCGGTCGTGCTCAGGTTGTCTTCGGAAAGGTCCGCTGCTTTGAGGGCATTGATGACTTTCGTCATTCGCGCAGCGTTTTCTGCCTGTGCGGTTTTCACATCGGTGTGCTCAGTCTCCACCGCGAGGGATATCTCCGCCTGATCGGGGGTGGTGGTCACCTTTCCTGTGCCGGTGACATGGATGACCCGATCATTGCATGAATCCTGCTCTGTCTGGGCTGCGCCCGGAGCTAAGATCGCAATGCATGCGACCAGCAGCACCGCCATGAAGAGGGCTAGCTTTTTATTGAGTGGCATAGAGGCATGGTTGGTTTTGCACATCAAAAGCCTACCCTTGGGTTCGAATTTTTTCGTAACTATCGCCGGGAATTCAGTATTCACCGTGAATTCTTCCCTCATACCGGTGCAATCAAACGCTGTGCGCTGCATTCCCTTCCCGTCGTCTCCTCTCACCTGGTGAGGGAGCTGACCAGGCGGGCGATCAGGACGGCGATATACAGCTGTCCTATCACCGCCTCGAACATGGCCATCGATTCCGTCACGGGGATGAGAGGGGTGATATCCCCATAGCCCAGCGTGGCGAGCGTAATGAAACTGAAGTACACGTAAGCCGTCGCGTTCTGCACATTGGAAAGTGCGCCGGGAATGAGCATGTCGACAAACTGGTAAGACAGCGCCCAGGTGATGCCGAGGCAGAGGTAGATGCCAATCGCACCAAAGATGGTATCCCTCGTAATCCGCTTCTCCCCCAGCACGGATGAAAGAATAAAGAGGCACAGAAGTGAGAAAAAGAGGATTGAGAAGATCAAAACAGACAGTTCCGAGGAATCGAATGGAAGGTCGCTGACGATCCAGCGGGCGAGGATTGCCGGGATGCCGATGATTATCCCGAGAACGAGAATGACCCGGTTGCGTTGCATAGCATGGATGCCTGAGAAAATGACGAGTGTAAATGGTAGTTTAAGGACAGATTCGCCATATCCAGCCTGATCGGCGAGAGGAAATGCAAGGAGCAGGAGGATGATTGAGAGCAGGAAGACTAAGAACCTGTTCTCATACAGAATTTCATGCGCGGTTGGTGGTGTTGTGGTTTTTCCATCTCCCATTGGACGTTCATCCCGGATTCGCCGCCTGCATCGCTCACACCAGCACTCATATGTTTCACCGCATTGCGGAATTGTCTCATGATGCGTGCCGATTCACGTGCGGTTGGCAGGTGTTTATCATTATTCGCCACAATATATATTACCGATCTGTAAATGTTCTCGAAGAATGCCGTGTGCATCGACAGGCGCATGGACTGAACGAATATGTGCGTCAGTGAAGCATTCCGGGCGGAGGGCCGCAGATGGAGTGAGCATGCATCCGGCCGACTCCAGATCAGAGACGTGTCTGTGCCTGTTCCCGCATATAGGAGAGCAGGTAATAGGGCCCCCCCACCCCGCGTCCCGTAGATCCGCTGCCTTTCCACCCGCCAAAAGGCTGGGCGCCCGGCCATGCGCCGGTGGTCGCCCCACCCTCGCGGTTGGCGTAGACGACGCCGAACTGTATGTGGTCAAAGAAATATTCCACCTCGTGCTGATTCTCCGAAAAAATACCTGCAGTAAGGCCGTATTCGGTAGCGTTTGCCTGGTGGAGCGCCTCCTCGAGCGTGGTAAAGGTATCGACGACGAGGAAGGGTACGAAGAGCTCGTCGGTTAAGAGGCGATGTCCTCTCGGGATGCCGGTCACCACCGTCGGCGTTACATAGTAGCCTCTCGCAAACGCGCCTTCGTTGAGGATCTCTCCCCCGGTGACAATCGATCCGCCGTTTTTAATATCATTTTTCGCCATCTCGACGGCATCTTTATAGGTGCTCCGCGCCGGTTCATTGATGAGGGGGCCGACAAAAACGCCCTTCTCGCGCGGGTCACCGACCTCGAGCGCCTCGACGCGTTCTTTCAAGGCATGGATGAACGGGGAGGCGATCTCGTTCTGGACATACACCCTTGATGTTGCACTGCATTTCTGCCCTCCGTACCCGAAAGCTGCTCTGGTAATCCCTTCAACCGCGTGTTCAAGGTTCGCACTGGACATGACGATGGCGGGGTTCTTGCTTCCCATTTCGGAGACCACGGGCTTGGGGTATGGCTGCCGCGAGGTATATTCGCGGTGGAGCCACATGCCCACCTCCCGCGATCCGGTGAAAGCGATCCCGTCCACATCCGGGTGTGCCACAATTACATCGCCGAAGGGGCCGCCGGGCCCGGTCACGATGTTCAGGACGCCGGGGGGGATGCCGCACTGTATCAGGATCTGGTAGAGTTTCAGCCCGGAAAAGGGGGCGACGCTGGTGGGTTTGAACACGACGGTATTTCCCGTGAGGAGCGCTGCCGATGCCATGTTCGCTGCGAGGGCGATAGGGAAGTTGAACGGGGAGATGACCGCCCAGAGACCGTAAGGGCGCAGTACGCTCTTGCATTTCTCTCTTGGGTCGTTCGAGGTCTGGGGGAGCACGTAGCCTTCATGCTGTTCGTACACATCGCAATAGTAGCGGAGGAAATCGATGGCCTCGCTTACTTCAGCAATGGCTTCATACCGGTTTTTTCCCACCTCAAACGTGATGAGGGCGGCAAGGAGGAACCTCTTCTGTTCGAGGTGATCGGCGGCGTCACGGAGTATGCGCACCCGCTGCCGCCAGTCCGTCTCCATCCACTCCGGTTGGGCCTTTTTCGCCACCTCGATAGCTTTTTTTGCATCATCCTCATGCCCTTTCTGGAAATAACCGATGAGAATGTGGGTGTCAATTGGTGACCTGACTTCGAATTCGACATTGGAAAAAATTCCCCGCTCCCCGATGAACATCGGATGGTGTTGCCCGAATTTTGCTGCGATCTGTTCAAGTGCATCCTCATATTTTGCATGGATACTCTCGTCGGCAAGAAGAGAGGTATACGTGATTTTCGTTCGTTCCGGCATGCATATCATCTCCATGGCATATCCGCAGACATGGCATCCGGGAACAGAGAAATTTCGGGCACTCCCTGTATTGATGCGGCGATAATGGGCGATCGGGCGCGTACAAATGCGTATTTTACCTCTTTCCCATCCTGATGCATGAAATCACTTCATTTCCACCGTCTGCTGAAGGGTAGTCTCATGTTATATGATAAATAATATATCTACGATCTCATACCTTCGCACCTGCCGAGGGCTATGTCCACGATATCCAGTCCCGTCGCAATATCCCCCTTCTCGATGGTGAGAGGGGGAATAAACCTGATGGTGGACGCCCCCGCCGGAAGCAGCGTGAAGCCCTGCTCGAATGCCTGTCGGATGATCCTTCCCCGTTCATCGCAGGCGGGCTCTTTTGTCTCCCGGTTGGTGACCAGCTCGATGGCGCACATGAGCCCGATCCCCCGCACATCCCCGATCAGATCGTGCTTCTGCTGCAGACGGTGGAGCCCCTCGAGGAGGTACCTGCCCTTTTCAAGTACCTTTTCTCCAAACCCCCGCTCCTGAAGGATTTCAAGGACCGCAAGTCCGGCGGCGCATGAAAGGTTATTGCCGCCGAATGTGCTGGCATGTGAGCCGGGAGGCCAGTCCATGATCTCGTCCCTCGCGACGGTGACGCCGAGCGGCATCCCCCCTCCGATCGCTTTTGCGAGGCACACGATATCGGCTTTCACGCCGGAATGTTCCGAGGCAAGAAATGTGCCCGTGCGGAAACAGCCCGATTGCACCTCGTCTGCCACGAGCAAGATGCCGTATTCATCGCAGATGTCACGAAGCCGCGGGAGAAAGGTGAGCGGGGGCACGATATACCCGCCCTCTCCCTGGATGGGCTCGACCACGATTGCGGCAATCTCCTCCGGGGAGACTTCCGTCCGGAAGATATGCTCTTTGATATACCGGATGACATCCACATCAGAGGTCGCGGCTTCACCGCCGAGCGGGCGGTACGGGTTCGCATAGGGTGCATGGATGACGGGTAAGAACGGCCCGAAATGTTTTCGCTGGATGACATTTGATGCGGTCAGGCTGAGGGCGCCGTAGGTCCTGCCGTGAAACCCCCCGTAGAATGACAGGAAGTACTTGCGTTTGGTATGGTAGCGGGCGAGCTTGAGTGCAGCTTCGACGCACTCCGCCCCTGAATTTGAGAAATATACCCTGTTGTGTCCTTCGGAGAGAAATTCGGTGAGTTTTTCTGCAAAGGCTACGGGAATTTCCGAGCAAAAGTCGAGAAATGCACCATGAGAGAGCAGCTTTGCCTGTTCTTCGACGGCATGGACCACGCGTGGATTGTTCCACCCAACGTTCATGACCGCGATGCCGGCGGTGAAATCAAGATACCTGTTCCCGTCCACGTCCCACAGGTTGACGCCGTCTGCGCGGTGGAGCACGAGAGGATATTCCCTGGCCATGGACTGGGACACGACGCGGGCATCCCTCTTCAAAATTTCAACCGCGGCGGGTCCGGGTGGAGTTAACCGCATTTCGGGCTTCATGATGGACAATAGGTCCCGGATGACAAATATTTTTCTTGAATTATAACCGGGAGTCTGACACCGGGCTATCTGGTATACCATCGATGCTGTCTTGGCCATGATACACTCGATGATAAACCATATATTGATTCTGTGCCCTCTGCACTTTCGCGGGCACCATCGCTGCGGTGGGCAGCACCCGGCAAGACCGGTGGCGCCTGCAAGAAATCCCTGGGATTCCGGGAGTGGAAAAATGAAAAAGGAGGTGAGCTAGAGTTTGCACCTGGCAGTTGTATTCAGGGAATCAGCACCCTGTCCAGTATGTGAATGATGCCGTTCGTCGCTTCGATGTCGGGTTGGATTACCCGCGCGTCGCCGATCATGACGTTGTTACCTTCTACCCTCACAGGAATCTCCTGACCGAGAAGCGTCCTGATCGTTTTCATCTCCCTGACGTCGTTCGAGGTGTAGATGCCGGATGCCACATGATATTTGAGTACATTTGCGAGTTGATCGCGATCATGCATCAGTGCATCCAGTTTTTCCTCCGGTAATGCATCAAATGCGGCATCGTTCGGTGCACAGACCGTGAACGGGCCCTGACCGCTTAATACGTCTTCCAGACCGGCAGTCTGCACTGCCCTGACAAGTGTATTGAACGTACCTGCTTCCTGTGCCGTCTCGACAATATTCTTCATGATTTCTCCTCCGGCCCGGAGCGGGCCACCAATCTATCTACAGGTATAGTATAAATGAATTATTATACTATATTGGTGGATTATGCGGATTCCATGCTCGACATTCCTTTTCCGGGGAAAACCATGCATGATGTGCATCTCCCCGCCTGCACCTGGGTGATTGGACGGTGTCAGGGGCGCACGATCAGCGTGGATATTGGGCTGTGTTCGACCACATACGAGCTGACGCTCCCGAGAAGAAGACGGTCGAGCCTGCTCCTGCCCACCGACCCGAGAACAATAATGTCGGCAGCAAGTTGCTGTGCAAGACGGATAATTTCGCTGCGTGCGTCCCCTGTCTGTATATGGATGCGGATCTCTGCTCCTATTTCTTCGGCAATACTCTCCATTCTGTGCTGCATGTGTTCGGTTTCTTTGTCAATGATTGTTGCCAGCGCGTCGTAGGTGGGATCGATCCTGGAGTATGCCGGTGTGGGGGGTGTGAGAGGATAGTTCTTTGGAGGCGCAACATAGAGGGCGTGGAGTTCAGCGTTCAGCTCTTTGCCGAGGTGTAGTGCTTTCCTGAAGGCCTTCTCACCTGTAGCCGAGCCATCCATGGCGACGAGTAATCTGGCTACCATTGAATCGACTCTCTGGGCAGGATCGGTATTAATTATTGTGAAATACCCTGGCGCCACCGCAACGCCCTTCAAATCATTGCAGGGTCGAATTCCAGTATTATGCCTTCGTCTGCTCATAATGTCTTGATTGGGGTGTGTGAATGTCTGTGTCTGAGCGGTGATGACGGACATCGTCATGTTCCCTCCTTCTTGTGCTTACGTACGGGTTCTTCGCCCTCTCTGAAATGCCGTACTATCGGTGATGCGGGCCCTCCTGCACCGGCGGTCAGAACGTGGCGATGAAGATTCCCGGGTTGCGCTGGGCCTTGCGGAGAGCATTTTTTGTCCCGGAGAGTATAGCCGTCTTGCGAGTTCATAAAGTGTTCAAAAAGACCGGGACGACCATCGTCCTCGCCAACGACGAGTATGGTTGCATCGAGGGTCTGGTACCCATCAATGTCCGTCTTGAATCCATCATTGGCGATATCCCCTCTAGAAATGGGGAAATTGCGGAATCACGCATCCTCCAGCGTGACAGCAGATTGTGGCTGACTGACGGTGCGCTGGGTATCGTAAAATTCGGGGGACGCTTCTCTCTCGACCCGCTTCCCGGTGAGGAGAGAGGCGACTTTTCGTCGCTCGGCGGTTGTTTGATGATGCAGCATGGGTCCCTCCTCCACCGGGTGACCGCTTTGTGGTGAGTGGATGGCAGTTCGTGGTCGTGCATATGGACGGGAACCGGGTGGTCAAGGTGCGGGTCACCTGGCGCGCGTAGTCCGCAGGGGCGAGGATTTGATGCGAAACCGCCAACTCCTCGAACGTTCACATCCCGTTTAAGAAGAGATCCATTCCGTTGTTATCGTATGCTTCTGCAAAGACTTCCGCAAGATCAAACTCTGTTTCCGGCATGTAGGGGGCTGATTTTTTGACAAGAATGCGCTGGATCTTTGCCCTGATCTCGGGCGGCCGCTCTGCGATGATGCTTCGGAGCAGGGCACTATGCCCCGGCAGGTTTTTTGTCGAATGCCAGCACTGGGCACACATGACCACCACCTGGCGCTCGTTTATCCTGCTGCTCTCACCAATCGCATGTACTTCGAGAATATACCGTGGATACTCGCGTTTACAACATTCGCACCGGTTGGCGCAGGCCCTCATGATATGCTTCTGTTGAATGTCGCTGAGAACCCGCCCCACTCCCCCATGCGTACGGGCAGGTGGTTCCATGCGCACCCTTATGATGCTATGGTATTTTGGTTTTTCCCCGATTCGCGGCTGCCAGGTGACCCGGAGGAGCCGCTGCAATATACATTCCACTCCCAGGCGCCCGCCCGGGGGTCTTACGGTGTCTCTGAAGTGCCGGTCCGTGGATCGAAGTGTTCATTCCCACGCTTCCGTGTTTTCATGACCTTCGAGCATTTGTAACAGGCATGGTCCTGTATGCAACCATTACGAGTCGTGGGGCGCAATCCCTCTCATCGCCGTGCATCGTTTCACGTCACCGGAGGTCAGTCGAACCGGATAACCTGCGAAATGGCTATATCACCGGATTTCCCGGGTATGGCGTATCCATGTGGGGTATTGTTGCACCGAAATCGGACTATCCGGTGTCTTACCTCTCCCGATGGATCCACTGCCAGTAGTCGATGCCGATGAGGATGAGAAGGATACACAACCCGCCGAGAAGAATCGGAAATTCCGCTCTGGTGCGGAAGATCACAGTGACCACGACGATGACGATGCCAAGCATTATCCCGGTAAATGCAGCAATGGCAACTGTCATTGGCTGTATTTGTGCGCTCAGTAGGTCTCACCCCCATCAAACGTGCCCGCCCCTTGAGCAGGCGATTCCGGTAGGGTGGGTCATCAAATGCAGGCATTAATTTACCGATATGCACTGAAGAAACCATGCCTTATCCAACCATCAGGCCGGCGCGACGGCGCAGATCGCTCCATGAAGAAGTGGGTGCCAGTTGGTATCCTGCGGTGCCGTGCGTGAGAATGGCAGGTATGCGGCATGTATGGCCCCTTGTTTTTAATTATCCCTGCGCTCCGTTGATGCACGTATCGCTACCTTTATGCGTGATGATGGTCCAGTGTATAAAAATACCGTGGTTTGAATCTTAATTCGTATTTAGCCCGCATATTTCTGGATAATTATAAAAATTGGGCTCAAATGGGATTTTTATCTACTTTTCCCTGCGTTCGTCTTTATTACTTATTCTCTGCTATATCTCATAATTTTATTATTTTTTGCTATAAAATATATTATAAGTATGTAATAAATAATATATTTTGTTCATCGTGTCCCAGTGCTACTGCACGGTGAAAAGTCTTATTAATCTTGGAAATGTATCTATTACGATATTTATATCGTGATTTTGGCCCCTATTAATCAGATTTTTCTATAATAAATTATTATTTTTTGCTAACAATATACCAGTAATTAGGAAATTTTATATCTTCTAGTCATTTATCTTTACTGTCCCAAAAGCGGGACTTGCATTGGTACTATTCAGGGATTTCGGCGCTGGAATGCGTCCGGCGTCCCTAGTGACAGGACTGTATTGCATAATGGGTAAATGGATGGTAATTTTATGGCAAAATATGCAGAAACCATCGATCTCTACTCTGATGATGGCAAGATCCTGAAGAGCGGTGTGACGCTCGACAGGATCAGCCCGCTGGTGAACCCCGCAACCAGCAAGATCATCGATCTGACGAAGAGAACGATTAACGTCAACCTTGGGGGTATCGAAACCGCCCTCAAGACCGGAAAGCTTGGAAAGGGAAAGATCAGGGGCCGTGAACTGGACCTTCCGATCATGGAGAACAAGGACGCGCTCGTCGCCAGGATCAGGGAAATGGTGCAGGTAGAAGAGGGCGACGATACCGAGATCCTTGAGTTCAACAATGGCAAGCTGCTGCTGGTGCAGGTGCCCCGAAAGCGCCTCGACAACGCAGCAACCTACGATGCAGCCATCACGTCTGTGGCGTCCGCGGTGACCTACGCGATCGTCGACCAGTTCGACATCGATGCGTTCAACGCCTCCACCGTCAAGGCGGCAACATGGGGCGGCTACCCCCACACGCAGGATATGAACGGCGCTCTCGTGACCTCGATCCTCAACATTCCCCAGAACAATGAAGGTCTCGGCTACGCGCTCCGCAACATCCCCGTCAACCACGTGGTCATGATGACCAACAGGAACGCCATGCAGGGTGCGGCACTCTCCTCGACCCTCGAGATGGCAGGCGAATTCGAGATGGGCATGGGTATCGGGCCGTTCGAGCGCAACCTCCTGCTCAGCTACGCCTACCAGGGACTGAACGCAAACAACATGATCTACGACCTGGTCAAGGCCAACGGCGAGAGCGGAACCATCGGAACGGTTGTCCAGTCGGTCGTCGAGCGGGCTATCGAAGACAGGGTTATTGCGCCCGGCAAGAAGGGCGGGTACTTCCAGTTCTACGACACCAGGGACCCGATGCTCTGGAACGCCTATGCGGCAGCAGGCAGCATGGCCGCGACCATCGTCAACTGCGGTGCAGGCCGTTTCGCACAGGCAGTCTCCTCGACGCTGCTGTATTTCAACGATCTGCTCGAGCACGAGACCGGTCTGCCCAGCACCGACTTCGGCCGGGTAATGGGAACTGCGGTCGGCTTCTCCTTCTTCAGCCACTCCATCTACGGTGGCGGTGGTCCGGGTATCTTCAACGGAAACCACGTCGTGACGCGCCACGCCAACGGCGTTGCCATTCCGTGTGTGGTTGCCGCCGCAGCGATGGATGCGGGCACCCAGATGTTCTCGCCGGAAAGCACGTCCAAGGTCTTCCAGGACACCTACGGCAAGATCGATGTGTTCAACAAGCCGATTGATCAGATCGCAAACGGAGCCTGAGGAGGAATAAAAATGGCATATACACCACAGTATGGTCCCGGTACATCTGTTGTTGCTGACAACCGACGCAGGCAGATGAACCCCACTACCGAGCTCGCGAAAGTTCGCGACATCAATGAAGAGGACATTGTGCTGATTCTCGGCCACCGCGCCCCCGGGTCCGCATATCCCACCGCACACCCCCCGCTCACCGAACAGGTTGAGCCCGACTGTCCGATGCGCAAGCTGGTAAAACCCACCGCCGGTGCAAAGGCAGGCGACCGTGTCCGCTATATCCAGTTCGCCGACTCGATGTTCAACGCACCCAGCCAGCCGTACCAGCGTACCTACACCGAGTGCTACCGCTTCCGCGGTATTGACCCCGGCACACTCTCCGGCCGCCAGATCGTGGAGTGCCGCGAGCGTGACCTCGAACAGTACTCCAAGTTCCTGATCGAGACCGAAATGTTCGACCCTGCACTGGTCAGTGTCCGCGGTGCCACCGTGCACGGGCACTCCCTGCGCCTCGCAGAAGACGGGATGCAGTTCGATATGCTCCAGCGCTGCGTTCTGGGAGATAATGGCGTCGTCCGCTACGTCAAGGACCAGATCGGTGTTCCCCTCGATCGCGAGGTTGAGGTCGGCAAGCCGATGGACGAGGAATGGCTCAAGGCACACTCAACGATCTTCCACTCGCTCGTCGGTACCCCCCTGCGTGAGGATCCGGAATATATCGAATACTTGCAGCGCATTCACACGCTGAGGACAAAATACGGCTTTATGCCGAAAGAGGAGTGATTTCAATGGCAAAAATTGAGCGAGCACAAAAACTCTTCCTTGACTCCTTAAAAGAGAAGTTCCAGGGTGAGGACCCTGAATCCGAGAGGACCACCTTCTACCGCTTCGACGGTGTCCGCCAGTCCCCGCGCAAGCGGGAGTTCATGAAGGCCACCGAGGCAATCGAGAAAGAACGCGGCATCTCCATGTACGACCCCGAGCGCTGCCATCTCGGCGGCATTCCGATGGGCCAGCGCCAGCTGATGACCTACCAGGTCAGCCAGTCCGGCGTCTTCGTGGAGGGTGATGACCTGCACTTCGTCAACAACGCCGCCATGCAGCAGTTCTGGGACGACATCCGCAGGACGGTCATCGTCGGGATGGACATGGCTCATGCAACCCTGCAGAAGCGCCTTGGAAAGGAGGTCACCCCCGAGACGATCAACGAATACCTGCACATCCTGAACCACGCCATGCCCGGTGCAGCTGTGGTCCAGGAGCACATGGTGGAGACCCACCCCGGAATTGTGGACGACTGCTACGTCAAGGTCTTTACCGGCGACGCGGAGATGGCCGACGATATCGAGTCCCAGTTCCTGATCGACGTCGAAAAGCTCTTCCCGGCAGATCAGGCCGAAGAGCTCAACGCCGACATCGGCAAATCCCTCTACCAGGCAATCCACATCCCGACCATCGTATCGAGGACCTGTGACGGTGGAACCACCAGCCGCTGGTCCGCCATGCAGATCGGTATGTCCTACATTGCCGCCTACCGGATGTGCGCCGGTGAGGCAGCAGTCGCTGACCTTTCCTACGCCGCAAAGCACGCCGGTGTCGTGCAGATGGCCTCGCTTCTGCCCGCACGGCGCGCCCGCGGTCCGAACGAGCCCGGCGGTATCAAGTTCGGGGTCTTCGGCGATATCGTACAGGCAAACCGCAAGTACCCCAACGACCCCGCCCGCGCCTCGCTCGAGGTCGTCGGCGCCGGCGTGATGCTCTTCGACCAGATCTGGCTCGGATCCTACATGTCCGGCGGTGTCGGGTTCACCCAGTATGCAACTGCAGCCTACACCGACAACATCCTCGACGAGTTCACCTACTACGGTATGGACTACCTCAAGCAGAAGTACGGCTTCGATTACACCACCCCGTCCCCCGAGCAGATCATCAAGCCGACCCAGGAGATCGTCAACGATCTCGCCACCGAGGTTACCATTAACGCCATGGAGCAGTACGAGCAGTTCCCGACCCTGATGGAGGACCATTTCGGCGGTTCCCAGCGTGCCGGCGTTATCGCCGCAGCATCCGGCCTGACCTGTTCGATCAGTACCGGCAACTCCAACGCTGGCCTGAACGGATGGTACCTCTCCATGATCGTCCACAAGGACGCATGGTCGCGTCTTGGCTTCTTCGGCTATGACCTGCAGGACCAGTGCGGTTCCGCAAACTCGCTCTCCATGGAGCCCGACCGCGGCGCAATGGGAGAACTGCGCGGACCGAACTACCCGAACTACGCAATGAACGTCGGCCATCAGGGTGAGTACGCGGCAATCGTTGCCGGCGCTCACTACGGACGCAACGACGCGTACTGTTTCGAGCCCCTCGTGAAGGTCACCTTTGCGGATCCCTCCCTCAAGTTCGACTTTGCCGAGCCGCGCCGTGAGTTTGCACGCGGTGCAATCCGTGAGTTCATGCCTGCCGGCGAGCGGTCCCTGATCATCCCGGTGCGGTAAGATCAACTCTCAACCATTTTTTGCACGTTTCTGCTTCATTCACAAAAAAGATCGATACATCCCCTCGAATCAGGGATACCTTTTTTAGGGAGAAGTGAATGCGCACCTCGACCCAGAATGATCCGGCTCAGGAGAGGTCCCATATCTCTTGAGCCGGGCGGCTATCCTTAGCCTATTGATACTCCCCTCGTCCGGGTTTAATTCTTTTGAATTTTCTCTTGCATGGAAATAGCCGGGGAATTTCACTCGATTGTCAAAAAAGGATGTATTCCCATTGCCGCCCCCTTCGCCCCCTTCAGGCGCTCCCTTAAAAAAATTCATCAATCGTTGCCTGCCGGTCTGCGTTCTGGTCAAATCGTGCGAGGCGTATTCCGATAAGGCGGATCTTCTGGTCACCGAGGAATTCCTGAATGAGCATTCTTGCGATGCGCTGGATGCTCGTGAGATCGGAGATGAAGTGGTCGGCGGTGTAGGACCTGGTATGGGTGACAAATCCTGCGAAACGGACTTTGATGGTGAGGTTCCTCAACTGCAGACCCTGCCCTGTCAGGGTTGCGTGCACATCCCCGGCAAGCGTGTCCAGGCTCGAAAGTATTACGTTGGGATCGCCGATATCTTCCGCAAATGTCACCTCTCTGCCGATGGATTTTCTCATCCCCTTCTCCCGAACCTCGCGGCGGTCGATCCCCCGGGCCAGCTCCTGCATTGCGATTCCTCCCCTGCCAAACCGTGCAATCAGTTCCTGCACGTCGAATGCGGCAAGCTGCCCGATGGTGATGATCCCCATGGTGCCAAGGACCATGGCGGTTTTTTTCCCGATGCCAGGTATGGTGCCGACCTTCATCGGCGAGAGGAAGTCCGCCACTCCTTCAGGCCTCACCACTGTTAACCCATCCGGTTTCTGGTAATCGGAGGCAATTTTTGCGACGGTTTTGCCCGGCCCGATCCCGATCGAACAGGTGATGCCCTCCTCTGCCCGGATATCCTCCTTGATCACCCGTGCATACGCCTCGGCAGCGTCGTAGTTCGAAAGGCCGCTGATATCAAGGTACGCCTCGTCAATGCTCACCTGCTGGAACGAATCGGCGTACTTCCTGAGAATCCTCATGACCTTCGCCGATACCGCATGATAGAGGGGAAAATTGACCGGCAGGAACACCGCATGCGGGCAGAGCTGGTAGGCCTTCGAGATGGGCATGCCCGAATGGATGCCGTACTTTCGCGCTTCGTACGAGCAGTGCTCACCACGCCCCGCCCCTGCCCCTGTTTCGGGTCGGCTCCCACCACCACCTGTTTGCCCTTCAGCTCGGGATGTTCCCGCACCTCTACCGAGGCGAAAAAACTGTCCATGTCGACATGGAGAATGATCCTGCCCGGCGGCGGGGGTTCGGCGTCGCGTGATTCCCTCATGCGGTCCGGCATAGCTCCATGATCATTGGGATCCGTCGCGCCTTTATGTGTTCCTGCACGCTGTGAAGGTGGGGTGCGAGGCATCTCTCTTTCGGCGAAGGGAGCCGGACGCGCATGGGATCTATGCACGCCGGGGGGCCAGTTCGACGAGGGAGAACCAGCGTCGCGGATCGGAAAACCAGCGAGAAATGTCGAGGCCAGCCTGTGCGCACATCATTCTGGCACTCTCCGGGGTGAATTTTCTGCTGATCTCCGTATGAATGGTCTCTCCCTCTTCGAGGTCGATGGCGAGATCGATGTCGGCAATCCTCACGGTCATCGCCTCCCGCGCCCGCAGGTGCATCTCGACCTGCTCTTTCTCCTCGTGATAGAATGCCACATGGTCAAACTGCGCAGGATCGAAGTCCGCATGCAGGTGGCGGTTGATCACGGCGAGAATGTTTTTATTGAATGCGCTCGTGACGCCCTGGGAATCATTGTAGGCTGCGTTGAGGTGGTGCGGTGGTTTGGCCATATCGAGGCCCAGAAGAAAGCGGTCATCGGGCGCCATGATGGTCCGCACGTTGCGGAGCAGCCGGACCGCTTCCGGTCCGGGGAAATTTCCGATCGTGCTCCCGAAGAGAACAAACAGTCGTTTGCTCCCTTGCGGGATCAGGTGGAGGTGAGCGGTGAAATCCGCCACGTAGCCCTTGATGCACAGGTGCGGAAACAGCCGCGCGAGCTCCCTGGATGCCGCGAGGAGCGCATCCCTGGACACATCAACCGGAATGTACCGGAGTGTTGCCCCTGCGGTGCCGTTTGCCGCCTTGAGGAGACGGCAGATCTTTTTGTGCGAACCCGAGCCCATCTCGACGAGATCGCCGCGGGCGAACGACTGCATGATGGCAGGCGCGTGATCCCCGAGGATCTTCATCTCCGTGCGGGTGAGGTAGTATTCGGGAAGGGTGCAGATACGGTCAAACAGGCGCGAGCCGTGTGCATCGTAGAAATATTTTGAGGGCAATCGTTTCTGCTCTGCGGTCATGCCTTCGCGCACATCGTGGGCAAGGCTTGCATGGAAATCCGCCGTGAGGTGGTTGTGCAGTTCAACCTTCGGATGAGTTCGGCGCTGGCGCAGCATCATTCATCTACATATTGCTCTTATTATATTAACGGCAGACAGAAAACTGTAATAATACCCTCTGGTTGTTCACCACGTCATCGAATACCCGCAGTGTCTGTTCGATCTCTTCTTCGGTGGTGTGGATCCCGAGGGAGATCCGGATCGAGCAGTGCACCTCTTCTTCTGTCACCCCCATGGCGAGGAGGACGTGCGAGGGGGCGGGCGAACCCGAATGGCAGGCGGATCCCGACGAGATAGATACACCCTTCTGGTCGAGTGCGAGCACGACCGATTCCCCGCGAAGGCCCGGCAGGGTCATATTGACGGTGTTCGGCAACCGCTCCGTGGCATGCCCGTTGATGCGGGCATCCGGCACAATTTCCTGAATGCCGCTCGCAAGCCGATCGCGAAGCGAGCGTATCCGCGCCATATCGCCGAGGTGCTGCCGGGCGAGTTCCGCCGCCCTGCCGAGCCCCACGATGCCGGGGAGGTTTTCCGTGCCCGCCCGGAGGTGGCGCTCCTGCTCCCCCCCATGGATGAGCGGGTCGATTGCAATGCCTTTCCGCATATACAGTGCACCGATCCCTTTCGGCCCGTAGATTTTGTGGCCTGAAAGGGTGAGAAAATCAACGCCGAGCGCATCCACGTCGATGGGCAGCTTTCCGATCGCCTGGGTGGCGTCGGTGTGGAAATACGCGCCGTGCGATCGGGCAATCCGTGCGAGCTCCGGGATGGGCTGGATCGACCCGGTCTCGTTGTTCGCATGCATGATGCTGACCAGCATTGTCTCCGGTGTTATCGCCGCTTCGAGATCGTCCGGGCACACCCTCCCCTCAGGGTCGACGGGGAGATATGTCACCCGGAAGCCCGCGGTTTCCAGCCATCTGCATGGCTCGATGACCGACGAATGCTCGATCGACGAGGTGATGATGTGCGGTTTTTCCTCCCGGTGTGCGAATGCGAAGCCCTTGATCACGAAGTTGTTCGCCTCGGTGCAGCATCCGGTGAAGGTAATCCTCTTGGCGGTGCAGTTGAGCAGCTGGGCGATGCTCCGGCGGGCACCTTCCATGGCGGCTTTCGCTTCCCTCCCCTCCCGGTAGATGCTCGAAGGGTTCCCGAACCTCCCCCCGATCCACGGCAGCATCGCCTGCGTGACTTCGGGTGCGATGGGGGTGGTGGCATTATGGTCGAGATAGATCCGTCGCATCGGTGCGCCGGTTTGCGCAGAAGCGCCGGCGTCGGCACGCGCATGCGACCCCTCACCGCTGCCGATCGCCACGCGGCCTGCGTCCTCTCCGGCCTTTCGCACATCGCAGAGCAGTGCCTTGTACACGGGAAACCCGGATATGGGATCGTAGCGCTCGAGATCGGTCAGTTCGTTGACATTGCCCTCCCGCCACGCCTGCGGCGCCTGATGGCAACCGCCACCCATGTTCGCCTCGATCGTACCCTCCATGATGTCGTCGGTGACAATCGCACGCAGAGGTACCTGCCCTCGTGCCGTTTCGACTACCACGCGGTCGCCGTACCGGATCCCGCGCGCCCCGGCGTCCCGCGTGTTGATGCTCACGGTGGGCTCAGGCCGCTCCTCCAAAAAGCTCCTGATGCTGTGGTGCTGGGCATGGAAGTCGGTCGTCACCCGCGCGCCCGAGTTGAAGACCAGCGGGAATCGCTCCGCAAGATCGGGGCGGGACCGCGGGCTTTCCTGCGGTTCCGTGTAGACCGGGAGGGGATCGTAGCCGTACTCTTCGAGTATGGTGGAACAGATCTCGAATTTTCCCGTGGGTGTGTCGAACCCCGGGGCTCCATCGGGGCGCAGGAGGCCCTTTTCCCATTTCCTGTACTGCATCATCGGAACCGGCGCCTGCACCCTTCCTCCCGCCGCCCTCACCTCTTCGGGGGAAAACCCGGACCCTTTCAGGACATTGCGGAGCGGTTCTTCTTCGTTCTGGGGGAAGAGATGGCCGTATCCAAGCCTTCGCGCGAGCTCCGCCATGATAAAGACATCCGCTCGCGATTCCCCTCGCGGCTCGATCACACGCTCCCGAATCCGGAAGACCGGTCCGTAGGTCATGTAGGATTCGGTTTCAAAGAGCGTGGATGCCGGCAGAACGACGTCGGCATAGGCCGCGTCGGCGGTAAGGTGGCGGTCCACGCAGACCATGAAATCAATGTTTTTGAGCGTTTCCCGCCATATCGGCGTTTGCGGCCATGAGATCAGCAGGGATCCTGCCTGCACGATGAGAGCGCGTATCCTGTAGGGCTTTCCTTCAAGCACCGATTTGGGAAGGGCTATTGCATGCGATTCTTTGCGGTAATGCGTATAGACCGGAAAGCGGTCGGTCCCTAGCGCCTTTTTCATGTCGGGGTTGGGAAGGTACCCTGCCCGGTTGATGGGAAACTGGTATCCCGTCATGGTGAAGCAGCGTCCGCCCGGCACGTCCAACTGGCCCGCGAGCGCCCAGAGGACGATCGTCGCCCGTATCGTCTGGACACCGCTGTCACTGTATTCAAGACCGCTGTACATCGCCGTCGTTGCGCCATCCGCAGCAGCGATGCGCCGCGCGAGCGATGCAACGGCTGCTGCGGGGACGCCGGTGATATATTCCACGATTTCGGGACGGTAGTGCTGTACATAGCTGGAAAACTCTTCGAACCCATATGACCAGTCCCTGACAAATTCCTCGTCGTAGAGTTCTTCTGCGATGAGGACGTTGCAGAGCCCCAGCGCCAGCGCCCCGTCCGTTCCCGGGCGTATGGGGATCCAGACCGCATCGCAAAGTTCCACCGTCTTCGTCTTCCGGGGGGTCGATGACCACGACCTCCGCGCCCCGCGCCCTCGCCGCGAGTATCCTGCGAAGCGTGATGGGGGGAAAGTCGGTGGCGGGATTGGTGCCCCAGACCACGATGAGGTTCGCGTGTTCGTAATCCGAATAGGTATTGATGTGCATGCGTCCCATGGTGACGTGGGGGGCGATCATGGCGAACGATACGTAGCAGAGCGCCCCGACGCCCATGGTGTTGGGGGATCCGAACGGAAACAGCACGCTCGAAGCGGATGAGACCGCCACATCCTTCGGCTGGAAGATATCGCAGAACGAGAGTTCGAAACTGCCCGAGCCCGTATAGATCGCGACCGCTTCCGGGCCGTATTGCTCCTTGATGTCTTTGAGCCTCGCAACGATGCTGTCGTATGCCTCGTCCCACGAGATTCGCTCGAATGCGTGGGTTCCTTTCGGCCCGTTTCGTTTGAGCGGGTACAGCACCCTGTCTTCGGAGTAGACGATCTCCGCCGCATGTTCGCCGAGGTTGCAGACGATGCCCAGATCAGCATCCTCGTCCGCACGCACCCGCGCAATCCTGCCCTCATCGTCATAGGTCACGATGACGCCGCAACCCGCCGAGCATATCCCGCAGAGTGCGCGGCGCTCCCGCATGCAATTCGCAGCAGTCTTTTCACCTTCGTTCACGTCAACCACAGATCCTCGGGAATACAGGGTATCAAAAATAACCTGCATTTTATAAAAATCTCCCGCGCTCGCGCGGGCAACCTGATCCCCTGCCAGAACTGGTGTATTTTCCGGTGTTTATGGGCCGTTTCCTGAGGAATGCGCTCTCGGGACGGCGCAATGCCAACGCTCTTGTTCGGTATGCACCCTTCGAACATCCTCCCGCGCATCTTCGATCGTGCTTCACAATGCTCTTGTGGTGCCCCGGCGAACGGTACCTGCGTGACCATGATGGCCATCGTTCCCTACGCCAAGGAGTATGCAGATGATTTCGAGCATCTTGTGGCCGCATTCCGGGCGTTCAATGCGGAGGGGTTCGGCGAACCGTTCAGCCCCGAACGTGCGCACCAGGAGTACCTCGAGCGAATCGAGCGCATGCGCACCGATGATGACTGCGAGATCCTCCTGCTCATCGACGGGAACCGCCCGGTGGGTTTTCTCCAGATAACCGTGCTCGATCGCCCCCCCTTCAGAACGCCGGTGAAGGAACGCGTCGGCACCATCGATGCCATCTTTCTCCTGCCGGCGTACCGGGGGCGGGGGTGGGGGAAAACACTCTTCGAGGAGGGCGAACGGCGACTTATCGGCCGGGGAGTCAGCCATATCGACCTCGATGTGACGGTGTTCAACCGTTCTGCATGCGCCTGGTATGCGCGGATGGGATACGAAGTCCAGCACATCAGGATGTCAAAAAACGTCCACTAGGGTGCATTTATCTCGCGCGAAGCAGCATTTTACATGCAGGCAGTATCCGGCAGGGTCGTGCCGGATGCCCTTGGTGCTCGCCCATCCGGCATATGGCCATGAGAGGGAAGAGATGGATGTCGTCGTGCTTTCTGTGTTGATCGGAATCGGGCTTGCGATGGATTGTTTTGTCGTCTCCCTCTCCGCAGGCGCGTCATACCCGACCGAACACCTCAAACTCGCGTCTGCCTACGCCCTTGCATTCGGGTTTTTCCAGGCAGGCATGTGTCTTCTCGGGTGGGCTCTCAGCGTTGGGTTTGCATCAATCGTCTCGGCCTACGATCACTGGGTAGCGTTTTTCCTGCTCCTGATCATCGGCCTGAAGATGATCCATGAAGGGCTTCGGGATGAGGCTCCGGAAGCGGCAAGGCCGGCACTCGCCGCGCTGACAGTGCTGAGCCTTGCGGTCGCCACGAGCATCGATGCGCTTGCCGTCGGCATCAGTTTCGCGGTGCTCGATCACTCCCCCTATCTGCCGGCGGCGATCATCGGCATGATCTCCTTGCTCTTCTCTTGTGCGGGTGTTCTGTCCGGAAGAAAGCTGGCGCGGCTGGTCGGCAGCAGGGCGGATATTGTCGGCGGTCTTATCCTCATACTGCTGGGCGTGAGAGTGCTTGCCGAGCACGTGGCGGTGTTCTGAACCCCAGGATCAGGAAACGGGAGTGCGCTGAGGCCGTGACGGGTATTTGCCCCTGTGCCCGCAATATTCATCTGGGCAGGGATGCATTCCTCCCCATCATGCACGCCCATGTTGCGGGCAGGAGTGAGGCGAACATCCGGACGGCATTCATCCTCAACCTCCTCTTCACCATCGTCGAGGTGGCGGGGGGGATCTATACGGGAAGTCTGGCAATTACTGCAGACGCCCTCCACGACCTTGGGGATTCGTTCTCCCTCGGACTGGCATGGTTTTTTGAGCGAATCGCGCAAAAAAAGCCTTCGTCTCTCTTCTCCTACGGCTACCGGCGTTTCTCGCTCCTCGCCGCGCTCATCAACGCTCTGGTGCTGATCGGAGGGTCGATCCTCATCCTCTCTCTGGCAGTTCCGGGGTTGTTTTCCCCCGGCACCCCCGACGCCCCGGGTATGTTCCTGCTCTCGCTTCTTGGGATCACGGCCAACGGGGCGGCCGCGTACCGGATGCGGGGCGGAAAAACCCTCAACGAGCAGCTGGTTGTCTGGCACCTCCTCGAGGACGTGCTCGGCTGGGCGGCCGTGCTGGTGGTGAGCATCGTCCTGCTGTTCCGGGACATTGCATGGCTGGATCCCGCGCTTTCTATCCTGATCACGCTGTTCGTGCTCTGGAATGTGATCCGGAATTCGCGGCGGACGCTGCTCATCTTCCTGCAGGGCGTGCCCCCCTCCCTCTCTATTGACGCAGTGGAAGAGGCGCTCGTCGCGCTCCTTGGTGTCTGCGAGGTGCACGACACCCATATCTGGTCGCTCGACGGCGAGCACCACATCCTCACCGCCCACGTGGTGATCGATGCCGACACCCCGGCGGACGCGGTCCGGGAGATCAGGTGCAGGGTAAAACAGCGTGCGGCGGAGATGGGGATCAGCCACGCAACCATCGAGATCGAAGAACAAGGAGAGGTGTGCGTGCGGCCGGAGGATTTCTGAGTCCTGGCGTTCGCCGGGGTAAGGGTCTTTTCGCGCGGGTTCCGGCGGTGAGCACTCAGGGAATGATCTCGCAGCTGTTGAATTTTTCGTGGTCGAAGTCCTGGAGGGAAATGGCGTTGCACCTGATGAGACGCCGCACCTCCGGCAGGGCGTCCTTCATGGTCCGGTGGAGATGCGCGACGCTGCTGCAGACCTGGTTTCTCCCCTCTTCCGGCCAGGGTTTTGTGATGCTGGCATACAGGCACCTGCCGCCGCAGAAATCGCGGAGCGCGCAACCGGTGCAGGGCGCACCGACATCGACGCGGGGGAGGCGGAGGGGGTGCGCAGAGGCGATGTGGCCGACGCAATAGTCCTTCATGCCCACCATGATGGGGCAGGGCAGGATACTGCCGTCGGTCATGACGCTGTAATCCGAATGGCCGCAGCCGCAGCGAAGCCGGCTGGGGCGCCCGAAGAGCATGTCCTGCATGGTGTCGAGGAAGGGGTACAGGCGCACCACCCTGCCTTCGGTCCGCATCGTCTCGACCCAGTCTGCCGCAAGGAGGGTGATACCGGGATTGTAATTCTCTTTCAGCCACCGCCCGAAATCCCGCTGATGGTAGTCATACCAGAAGTTCGCATCCATCTGCCAGTGGATCGAGGCAAACGGGAACTGCTCGTTGTCGGCGAGAAAGCGCACGGCACCGGCGATATCGGTGGCCTCGGTCACGGTCATCCTGCCGATAATCTCGCCTGAAAACCCACCATCCATGATCTTTCTGAGATTATCCGTGACCCGCGCAAACGTCCCCGCACCCCGCTGCCGGTCAGTGAGCTCCTCGGGCCCGTCGATGGAGACGAGGATGGTGGACAGACGATCGATCACATCGGGGTCGAGGGTGTGCAGGAGGGTGCCGTTGGTGTGGATGCCGAATGCCTTCACCGGCGCGTTGAGGGCGATCTCGGCGACGAGGTCGCTTCGCATCAGGGGTTCGCCGCCGTAGAAGGTGAGGGTGGCGTCCGGGTCTTGTGCGAGGAAGGCGTACAGGGTGGCGAGATCGATGGCGAGATCGACGGGAAGATCGGCATCGAGGGCGATCCCGGAGGGTGCGTGCTCCGGCTCGGGGCAATCGAATATCCGTCCCCTGCAATAGGAGCAGCAGAGGTTGCATTGGTCGGTGACAACGAGGTGGAAGTGCACGATAATCTGGAGGAATGTTTGAGAACCGGGACGATAAAGTGGGATGATCTGCGCACCGATCAAGCGGCAAATACGGCCCGATTACCCTTTCGTTAGCCGATGAGGCGCCTGCTGGTGCGGGGGGGCGCCGGCGATGCACAGGATGATGCATGGTGCGTGAGAAAAAGAGATTGGATTTGGTGATTGGATGAAATTTCAGCCTTTGATCTTCGCGATCTCTTCCTCGACTTCCTCGTAGCCTTCCTCGTAGAACCCCTCCTCGTCGGGGGCAAGCTCCTTGAGGAGCCTGAGGAATTCGCCGGCGTGAACCTTTTCTTCGTCGGCGATGTCGAGCAGCACTTCCTTCGCCAGATCATTGTCGATGGACTCGGCGAGCTGCACGTAGAGCTGGATCGCCTCATACTCTGCTGCAATCATGTAGCGGATGGCCCGGACGAGCTCCGCATGGGTCAATTTTCTGTCACTGGCCAATCCGGAAAATGGAGATGCAAATTCTGGCATATTCTAACACTCCTGGTAATACGGTATTGATTCGGTCGTTGGTATATAAATTGGTGTTGGTGATGGGGGCGCTGGGAAATGTGCCGCATTGCCCTGCAGGATAGAGAGAGAAATGAGAGCATCGACGAGTGGCTGCGGCGGTGGATTGCAGGCTGTCATACCAGCCAAACGTCCGCGATGGACCCGATGCCGATCCCGAGGAACACCGCAGCGACACCTCTCTTCACCCAGAAATCGACCGCCTGGGCCCGTTGCAGCAGCCGTGCCGCCTGCCCGACGCCGCGGACGAGCAGCAGGGAAACCACCATCACCGGCAGTGCCGTGGCGATGCCGAACACGCCGGGCACAAGGAGGGCATCGCCGGTTTTCAGGGCAATGGGGATGAGCATGCCGAAGAAGAGCACGGCGCTGAAGGGGCAGAAACTGAGCGCAAACAACACGCCGAGGAGAAAGCTCCCTGCTCCCCCCTTCTCTGAAAGTTTCTCCATGAGCGACGCGAGCCGTCTGCCCCCACCAGGAAGGTGAATGTCAACGACATCGAGCATCAGGATGCCGAGGACCAGCAGCAGCGGCCCGAGGAGCATCATGCCGTAGTCCTGGAGGAAGAAGGAGACGGCCTGCACGTTGAGGCCGGCATACACGATCGCCGCGGCAAGGGCCACGTATGCAACGGTCCTCCCGGCGCCGTAGAGCGATCCGACCAGGAGCGTGTCGTGGCTGTTGCCCATGCGGCGGAGGACGTAGGCGATGGCGGTGATGTTGGTGGCGAGCGGACACGGGCTCATCGCCGTCATCAGCCCGATGAAAAACGCGGCGACGAGCGGGACGCCGCTCATCCCCATCGCCTGCATGAACCCCATGATATCCATAACCCTGCCTCCTATGTCAGCTGCTGGTCGATCACGGCTCTGATGTATGCCGAGAACTTCTGCTGGTCGCCGATCATGTACCAGGGGCCGAGCAGTTCTTCCTTATAGAACCCGTTCTCGTCGTAGATGCCTATCCAGAGAGACGATCCTGTCGGGCCGTAGCGCTCGACGATCTCGCGGTTCTCGGACATCGCAATATCGATGTGATCGAAGACGATCTGGCCGGACTGGAGTTCCTGTGCATAGTAGGTATTCACGGTCTCTTCGGTGAGATCTCCCAGCATCACGCAGGAAACGCACCTGCTCGCGCCATAAAAGTGGAAGAGCTCGATCTTCTCAACATTCGATCCGATGTAGCCGACCTCTGCCGACTGGCCGGTCGCAGCCTCTCCCCCGTTCCCGGTGCAGCCGGCGGTGAGCACCGCTGCGGCGGCGATGACGAGAAGCAGGGATAGCGGGAGGATCCTGATCGACCGAGTATTTGGTGAGATTGATAATTTCATGGTTCCTCCTCTTCGCAGTGGGGCCTGGGGAGCGGGCATGCGGATACGCACGGTTCGGCCGGCGTGTCCCCGCCCGCGAGTATTTCAAAATTTTTTGTAATACTAGGGTTTGCAGGGAGTGTATTGAATCTTTCGCGATCTGGGAATGCTGCCTCCTGCACTATTCAGCGGCCGCAGCGCACCGCAAATCCGCTGCATCCCACTATCGAATCAGATCTGGCGGAGTTCCTGCGGCCGGATCGATAATGGATGCCCTCTCGCTCCCTCCAGTGATAAGTGCCTGTTTTGAAAGAGGAGCGGATGGCCTCCTGACATCACCTCATCTCGGAGAAAACGCAAAAATCGGGACGATACCCCGGAGGCCGGCCCCGGCACCCGTCTTCACTGGAGGCAATGACTCCTCTGCACCATCCACCCCCGGCCACCGGCGGGTTCGATGTGGATGGATCTCGGTGCGCTCACCCATCACCCCCCCTGCCGGCGGAAAGAGGACGACACGGTCCCCGTCTTGGAGCACCGTATCCATCCCCCGGATAAAATGGATATTTCTCCCGTTCACAAGGATGTTCACGAACCGTTTCAGTTCGCCGGGGGTGTCGAAGAGCGCCTCTTCGAGGCCGGGATACCGGCGAAATAGAACTTCCATGAGATCGCCGACCGCGGCCCCCTCCCCGATGCGAACCATGGTCTCCCGCTCCGCAACATCCCGGAGCGAGGCAAACGTCTTCACCAGTACCTGCATGCTCTCACCTCGCACTCGCATTCCTCCTGTGGTCCCCGCAGACAGGACAGGCCGCATCCCCTTCAACTGCCAGCACCTCGGCCTCTGCCCGCAACCCGTCCCAGAGCAGGAGACGGCCGGCGAGGAGTTCCCCTGTCCCGGCCAGCCACTTGATCGCCTCGGCCGTCTGCATGCACCCGATAACACCCGCGGTGACACCGAGGATCGGCACCGCTCCGCCCGGCGGAGGGTGCGGCACGATACACCGGAGGCAGGGCGTTGTTTCCGGTATGATCGTCGTCACCTGGCCGAAGAACCCGTGGATGGCGCCATGGATAAAGGGGACCCCACATTCCCGTGCAGCATCGGCGAGAAGGTAGCGCGCATTGAAGTTATCCATCCCGTCGAGAATGAGATCGACCCCTTCTGCGAGTTCGCGCACGTTTTCTGCATCGATGCTGGCCTCGACCGGTTCGACACGCAGGTGCGGGCCGGCCCCCATGAGCCGTTCCGCCGCCGCTACGGCTTTGGGCGTGCCGAGGTCTGCATCGCGGTAGAGGATCTGGCGGTTGAGGTTGCTCAGATCGACCCGGTCCTGATCCACGATCCGGATCCTGCCGATTCCTGTATAGGCGCAGTGGAGGGCGATGGAAGTGCCGAGCCCTCCTGCACCGGCGACAAGCACGGATGCTTCCCTGAGCCGTTCCTGCCCCTCTTCGCCGATAAGCGAAAGCTGCCGCCGGTACCGCTCGCGGTCGGCAGGGGTGAGCATACCCTTCCCTCCGGTCACTCCAGCCCGAGCTCTGCACGTTTCTCCTTCGTCGGAACCCCTTCCGCGTCCCATCCCCTGAGTGCGTAGTACTCGTCGAGGAGGGGTTGGCGCTCCCAGACCCTGCCCTTCGGCGCCAGATCCTGCAGGGGCTCGGTGAGCAGACGCTTGGGAAGGGTGTCGTCCGCTTTCGTATACCCTGCTTTGATATTGAAGAGTTTCTGGAGGTTCCAGATACGCTCGCCAATCCTGAGCAGGGCGGTTGTATCGATCGGCATGCCGGTCGTCGCCGCGCACAGGTCGGCGTAATCCTCCGCCCCGAGGGCAAACGAGGTGAAGAGGCACATCCCGGAGGCGTCGATGGCAGCCGTGAGGTCCTGGAAGATCTTTGTCCACCGCGCCTTGCCCTCGTTGACAAAGGGATCGATCTTCTCCGGGGACCCGAGGACCTCCGGAGCAATCATATAGCCATAGACATGGTCGCCCCCCCTGACCGAGGTGGCGTAGGCCAGACCATGCCCCTGCAGCCCCCGGGGGTCGTAGGCGGGCAGGTCCTGCTTTTTGACGCTCATCGAGAGTTCGGGGTGGCCGTGCCGTTCGGCGAACCGGTAGGAGCCGTCGGCGAGTTCGGCGCCGAAACCTTCACGATAGCCGATCTGCCGTACGAGGTCGATCAGTCCTTCCGTCTCCCCGAACCGCGGGCCGTCGGTGATGTAGCCTCGCTCGCGCATCTCCATTGCGCAGGCGATGGCCGCCGGGGCACCGATGGCATCCAGGCCCAGCTTGTTGCATTCCCAGGTCGCCTTCGTCACCATCCGGATATCGTCGATGTCGAGGTCTGCGCCGAACGCCCAGACAGGCTCGTACTCCGGACCTTCGTGCACCTCTCCGTCGACCTCGCAGACCCGGCTGCAGCGGACGATGCAGGCGTAGCAGCCGCTGTTCTTCTGCAGGATCGTGTCGGCGATCGTCTCGCCGGATATCTTTTCCGCGTTCTCGAAGTACCCGCGCTGGAAATTCCTCGTCGGGAGAATCCCGTTCTCATTGATGATGTTGACAAGCACCGAGGTGCCGTACTTGGTCAGTGCTTCGCAGATCCCGTTTGTCTGGATCTTTTCACGGATCCGCTCTTTCACGACGTCGAGCTGGTCACGGTCCGCCTCGGTGATCGGGAGGTTCCCTGTAGCGACAATCGCCTTGAGGTTCTTTGCGCCCATGACAGCGCCTGCACCGCTCCTTCCTGCTGCCCGATCATAATCGTTCAGCACGCAGGCAAGCAGGCTTTGCTTCTCCCCGGCGGGGCCGATGCAGGCGACCTTCGCTTTCTCGTCGCCAATGTCGGCGATCAGCGCATCCGTTGTCTCATGCACCGTCATTCCCCAGTACGCCGCCGCATCTCGGAGTTCTGCGGTTCCTTCGCTGAGGAAGAGGTAAACGGGTTTGTCGGATCTGCCGAAGAAGACCGCCGCGTCGAATCCGGCCTTTTTGATCTTCCAGCCGAAGGTGCCGCCGCTGTTGGCCGACATCAGCGTCCCGTTCAGCGGTGATTTTGCGTTCACCTCGTACCTGCTCCCGAGAGGGATGCCCGTGCCGGTGAGGGGTCCCGATGCTACCACGAATACGTTCTCGGGGGAGAGCGGGTCAGCGGCCGGATCCATATGATCCGTCACGATACGGGCGCCGAATCCCCTGCCGCCCAGGTAGTCGCGTTTCAGGTCGTCGGGTGTCTCCTTGAAATCAACCGTCCCGTTCGTGAGGCTAACATAAGCCATCTTTCCTGCATATCCATCCACAGCTATCACCAGCAAAACCCTCTGTCTTGATGTATATAAACATTTTTTTCAAAAGAATGAAATGTCTGTGTTCTTCTGCCCGCAGGGACATCCGGCAGGTCCAGAGGTTTTTCGGCGGGCGGATGCTGCAACTTCACGCCCATGACAGGAGGAGGCTTCCCGGATCCTGGCGAGGTGGACGCGATGGATCTTTTCGACAACCCCGTTTTGCGACGACCTCACATCCCCGGTGGCACGATCCGCTCGTGCGGGCGCATCGTTCCGGCGGAGATGCCAGAATGAAACGAGCAAGCGATACGACCGTCACCGGGACGTCATGTGCGCCCGACCGGAATACTCCCGTCAGCAGCACCCGTCACGCTCTCGCAGCGGCCTGAGACGGTCTTTCTCCCGCAGCAGTCGGCGCAGCCGTCGAGAATGAGGATTTTCTCCGCATGGCCGATCGCCTCCTCGACCGATTGGGTCGGGTGGGTCGCCGAAATGTAGGCCTCTATCTCCCTTCCGCAACGATAGAGGAGTGTACTCCCTGTCTGCGTGGTCAGCTTCCCGGTATTCGAGATCCCGGAGCAGGTGATGATGGTGAACGCCATTCACCGAACCCCGAATGTCTCATCAATCCATCTGCATATATCGTCACGGATGCGGTGCACACCGTCCATAATCTCTACATCGGTGCCGGTGAGGATCGTCTGCTTCACCCGGTCAACTCCGGCGGACCCGGCTGCTCTGCCGCACCCTGCCTCTTGTTGCATCGTCCTCTATCAGCGGCGCCCCACAGCCGCATTCCGAACAGCAGGGCTCATCCGGGCCGTTCATCTCCGCCACCAGCTTCAGGATCACCCGGTGGATCAGCTCTGCGGGGATCGCCTCGTGGAGTTCTCCTTCATACTCGATCGCCCGGCACTCCACATCGTCCTGCCCGGTGATGCAGGCGCAGGATGCGCAGGCGGTGGCGGTCACCGTCATCCCCTCGATGAGATCCTCGAGCGGGGTTCCGTTGAAGAGGATGTTGTTGGACTCTTCGATCCCCTCATCGGGGAGGACCGTCTCGATGATCCTGACCTCGATCCCCACCTTCTCGAGAACCGGCCGGATCTCCTCGACCGCCCGGATGACCGCAAAGCCGGTCTCCCCGCAGCGTTCGCAGGTGTTCGTAACGTCTTTTCCGATGTGCTTCCACTCGATGACGATTTCGTTGTGCATTGGTTTCATCTCCAATTTTTTGGTATCGCTGTTCTCTACCGCACCATCAGCACGTGCGCCGTTGCCCGGTGCACCACGGCCTCGGCCACTCCGCCAAGGAGTGCTCGTACTGCGCCGTGCCGGCCTTTTGCGCCCATCACGACGATGGTGGGCTCAAATGCATCTTCTACCTCGAGGATCTCGTCGATTGCATTCCTGGTGACCAGCTCGGTCACGACCTGGGGGATACCGAGGGGGTAAACCGGGCCTTCAGGTCGGCGAGCCGCTGTTCGTCCTTTCTGTTGAACGCTGTGATCTCTTCCTGCGATGCAGTCCAGAGCCGCCGTGTGTCCTGGACGTGCAGAAGGACGAGCCGTTCAGGCTTCGCCCCCGCCATCCACTCGATGAACGGGATGCACCGTTCGGCCTCTTCAGAGAAGTCGGTGAGGTAGAGGATCCGGCGGAAGATGCCGGTGGTCAGCATACACGCATCCGGGTCCCCTTCTTTCATGATGGCGATGGCCACCTCGAAGTGGTTCGAGGCGCCGATCATCCCGGCAGGCGCGGCGTCCCGGTAGGGCAGGCCGAGCCGGCGGGAGAGGACAAAGTAGCCCAGGGTGAAGATGAGCACCGTCTGGATGAAGAGCGGGATCGCAATCCAGAGGATGGTCAGGGGGTTTTCGACGATGACGTCCCCTTTGAAGGTGAAGAGGAGGACGAGCGTCCCGAGCAATGCCACGATGGAGACCGGGGTAAGCAGGTGGAGAAACCTTGTCTCGAACCACGCCTTCCCCTTCCGTGCGATGATCCATTTCCGGGTGAAATACCCGGCGATGAGCGGGAGACCCACATCGATGGTGACCGAGAGGAGGATCGTCTCCCAGGGGATGGGCATGGCGTTCACCCCGAGGAGGAACCCGCCGAGGGGGGCGTAGAGCACGAGCATGGTGAGCGAGTTGATGGCTACCATGATCAGGGTCAGGCCGTCGTTTCCCCGCGCGAGATAACTCCACATCAGCACCATCGCCGTGCAGGGGGCGATGCCCAGCAGAATGCAGCCGGCCACATAACTCCGCCAGAGCTCGACCGTGGTCCCGTCTGGAAGCACCTCGGTCCCCGGAATGAATCCTACGAAGAAATACCCAGGAAGAGGGTGGCGATGAGGTACATCGAAAACGGCTTTACCGCCCAGTTCACGAAGAGGGTGAGGGCAACCGGTTTCGGGGTCTTTGCTGCCCGCAACACCTCCGCAAAATCGATCTTGACCATGATGGGATACATCATGAAGAAGAGGGCGATGGCGATCGGGATCGAGACCTGGTAGACGGAATACGAGTCGAGGGCGACGGCGATGCCGGGCGCGGCCCTGCCGAGCGCGATGCCCGCCACGATGCAGAGTGCGACCCAGACCGTGAGGTATTTCTCAAAAGTGGAGAGGCGGCGTTCCCCAAGGGTTGCTTCCGCCACGTTGTTCACCTGGTCATCCGGGACCTTGAGTGTTCATCAATCGTTTCTGCCCACCCCTTCCCATGCGGCGGACACGACGGTCTCGACGTCAGCATCGGAGAACTCTCTCGATCCTGCCTTGGCGATGCCGAGCGCCGTGACCACGATATGCTGGTCGGGGGTGATTCCCTGCGCCCCCGCGATCTCCCTGCCGCACGCAATGGGGCAGCCGTCGATGACGATCACTTCGTCGGCATCCCCGATGCTCTTCATCAGCCCTTCCGCTCCGGTGGCGAGCAGCGCCATGCAGGCGGCAGCCCCGAAGCCCTCCTCGGTGAGCTGCAGCGCCGCAAGGTTCGAGAGCTGCCCCACGTTGGCGACGCCGGCGCAGGGGAAGATGTTCCGTTTTTTCCCGGTCTGGGCGGAGGTGTCGCCGCAGGAGCAGGATGGTTGCTCAGGCACGTCCCCCTCACCCCTGCAGGATCTCCTTGAGTTCGTTCACGTCCGCGACCCGGCCGGAGACCTTCAGTTCGCCGTCGACGATCAGCCCCGGGGTGAGCATGACCCCCCGGTCCATGATGGCGGTGATGTCCTCGACCTTGATGATCTCGGCATCGATCCCGAGGTCGGCGACCGCTTTCTCGACATTCTTCACAAGCCGCCTGCATTTGGCGCAGCCGGTTCCCAGCACTTCAATCCTGACCATTGGTTTCACACTCCTTTCCGGTATTCCCTCAGCAGGGCGATGGCATAGGCATCCTCTGCCTGACGAGGGACGTAGTTATAGATTTTCGCTCGCCTGAGCAGTTCGTTCTTCAGCGGTTCTTGCGCGGAGATGCCGAGCGAGGCCACCTCCTCGAAGATGGCATCGAGCATGGCAAGCCCGACGGTGACCCCGTCCACGTTCACCCGGCGGATACTCCGCAGGGCCTCCGCAGCGCAGCAGGGTTGTTGTTCAGCATCTCTGTTCGTCAATTCACACCACATCCGGGGAGGCCGAGGGCGGGGAAGAAGTTCCCGAAGATCAAGCCCGCCACCGTCGAGAAGATCACGACGAGGGCGACGTAGACCGCGGTCTTCTGTGCCCCCATGATCCGCAGCAGCACCAGGATGCTCGGCAGGCTGATGGTGGGCCCGGCGAGCAGGAGCGCCAGTGCCGGACCTCCGGCCATCACTCCCTGGGTGTAGCCGAAGGTGCCGCCGATGATGGGCACCTCGAGGAGGGTGGGCATATAGAGGATCGCCCCGATGACGGCTCCCATGAAGCAGGCGAAGACCGAGTTGTCCCCGAAGAGGGGGGCGAATGTCTCAGGCGGGAGGAAGTAGGCGATCACGCCCACCACGAAGGTGCCGGCTATAAGTATAGGGAAGATCTTCTTCGTGAGATCCCAGATTTCGTAGCCCCAGTCGGTCACCTCGTCCCGCTCAAAGTAGTAGATGAGCAGGAATGCCACCGCCACGGTGAGCAGGTAGACGATGCCGAGGCGGAGGGTGAAGTCGAGCTGCGAGGCCCCGATGACGAGGATGAGCACGAGCAGCACGAAGAATGTCGGCACGACCCACCTCGGTCGCTCTTCTTCGCCTCCGGTCACCATCATCGGCCCGGTGGCGCTCTTCCGGATCTCCTCATCGTAGGCCCGGAAGACGATCGCCATGATCAGCCCGATGCAGATGGCCATGATGATGGCGAAGAGGGCACGGGCGAAGCCGATATCGAACCCCAACACGCTCGCCGTGTAGATGATGGCGAGGATGTTGATGGCCGGGCCCGCGTAGAGGAAGGTGATGGCCGGGCCGATCCCGCTGCCCTTCTTCATGATCCCGGCGAACATCGGCAGGATGGTGCAGGAGCAGACGGCGAGCACGATACCGGAGACGGACGCGATCCCGTAGGAGACCGACTTTGTTGCGTCCGGGCTGAAGTACTTCAGGATCGCATCCTTCCGGACGAACGCGGCGATGGCCCCGGCGATGAAGAACGCCGGCACCAGGCAGGTGACGGTGTGCGCTGCGAGATACTCGACGACCGCATCGAGCCCTGACAGGAGTGCTCCGATGATGGGATCACCCATGACAGGTTCCTCTGTGGGTTTTTTGTGTGAAGAATATGGTGCTCATTCTGTGTTCCTCATTGTTCATGTCATAGCACTGTCTGTGCCCGGAACGCCGCGCCGGTGATTGGTTCCCTCTGCGCTGCACGCCCCACCTCCGGATGCGATTTCAACATTGTTTGAACTACTATTGAGGCACTCCTGCATAAATCTTGCTGCTTCAAACAATTTTGAAACACGTGCTGGGGGTTGTGGTGATGCACGAACCTGCGAGTCCGGGACAGATGGGGGTGACTGACGAGGGCTTGCGGTACCGGAATGCTTATCGGCCCGGATATTTTCATTATAGTTTGAAATGGTTGATACCGGTGAGAACGAAGATATATCTCACGCTGAGGGGCCGATTGACACTTGCCTTCCGGAGGGTATCGCAGCAGCCCTGTGCACCTGCGGGGGGATCGAGGGGCTTGAAAAGATGCTGCCCTCCGATGCGTACCTGGAGCGGATGAGCGCCCGGCATCGAGCCTGCGCCGATCCGATCCGCCTGAAGATCCTTGCCATGCTGAACGTCCAGCCGCTCTGCGTTTGCGTGATCAAGGCGGTGATCGGCATCGCAGACTCGAAACTCTCCTACCACCTGGGCGTGCTCAAGAAGGCGGGCCTGATCCGGGGGGAGCAGCAGGGCAACTGGATCATCTATTCGTTGACCGAAGCGGGGGCCGGATGTCCCGATCGATGAGGGGCCGATGAGTCTTCAAAACCCGTCCATTGTGAACCATCTTTTTATGTACTGACGGCAGGGGAGCATGGTTGCTTGCCTTCGCTGGGGCTGCACCAGTGGCCTGCGTTGTCAGGATGCAGGACTGGTGGTCCCCCCATGGGTCCGATCTCCACCTGTCCGCCCATCGTCTCAGGCAACTGTGGGTACACCTGCGTATTACGGCACCGTGGCGGGTTCGAGGAGGATGTGCGGTCGCCATGGTGGCGGTATCGATGGCCCGAAGGCGGGAACAGTGGGACAACGTGACGAAAAATCAGGATGCTGATATGGGGATTCGAACCCCAGTCGCAGGAGTGAGAGTCCTGCATGATTGGCCGGACTACACTATATCAGCAAGGATTTGTGCCTTACAATATTGGCCGCGCTGCTACATAAACCTGATGGTTCGCGTGCTTCCTCTGCCCGTTCGGGCGCTTCGAAGGGCATTTTGGGGGGAGAGGACGCGCACGGAGAGGAGACGACGATGTGACGGAGGGGGGATGGCGGGGACTGTGGTATGGAGGGTGCGGCGGTCGCTGCTCACCGGCGCGAGAAGCCCCGGATGCAGGGGGCCTGACGCACGCGGCGCTGGTGTGCCCGCACGTCACAGCGTCGCACAGCGCCCCATATCCCCGCGGTACAACCGATACAGTCATGCATAAGTAGGCCCCCGCCCCACGTATATAACCAAACCATGAGCAGCCTCGAGGATCAGATACGGGAGATCGAAGACGAGATCAAAACCACCCCTTACAATAAGGCGACGTCAAAACACATCGGGCGGCTGAAGGCGAAGCTCGCCAAAATCAAGGACGATGCCGTGGCGCGGGCGATGGCCTCCAGCGGTGGTGGCGAGGGGTATTCGGTCCGCAAATCCGGCGACGGGACGGTGGTGCTGGTCGGGTTCCCCTCGGTCGGAAAGAGTACGCTGCTCAACAAGCTCACCAACCAGGAGAGCGAGACCGCCGACTATGCTTTCACCACGCTCACCGTGGTGCCCGGCGCCATGGAGCACCGCGGGGCAAATATCCAGATCCTCGATATCCCGGGCCTGATCGCCGGTGCGGCGATGGGCAAAGGGCGCGGCAAGGAGGTCATCGCCGTGGTGCGCGGCGCCGATATGATCCTCATCCTCGTCGATGTCTTCAACCAGGAGCATGTCGACGTCCTCATCAGGGAGCTCTACGACGCCGGGATCCGCATCAACCGGGAAAAGCCCGACATCACCATCAAAAAATCCGGTATGGGCGGCGTCCGGGTCAATTCGGTGGGCCGGAGCGGCCTCGACGATGGCGAAATCCGCTCCATCCTCGCGGAGAACAAGATCATGAACGCCGATGTGCTCATTCGCGGCGAAGTGACGCAGGAGGACTTCATCGATGCCATGTTCGGCAACCGCGTCTATGTCCCGGCATTCATCGCGGTCAACAAGGTGGACCTCGTCGACGGCGAGACGAGACGGGCCATCGAAAAGAACCTGACCGAGCGCTTCGGCACCCCGCCCATCATGGTCTCGGCGGTGAGCGGCTACCACATCGAAGAGCTGAAAGACACGATCTATGAGCAGCTTGGATTTATCCGCATCTTCCTCAAACCCTCGGGAGAAAAAGCGGACCTGGAAGAGCCGCTCATCGTGCGCACCCCTGCCACCGTGGAAGGGGTGTGCAACAAGCTGCACCGCGATTTCGTGGAAAAATTCCGCTATGCCAAGGTCTGGGGGAGCTCGGTCAAGCACGACGCCCAGCGAGTGGGCCTGCCCCACACCCTGAACGACGGCGATATCCTGAGCATCGTCACCCGCGCGTGAGGGCTTCCTGTAGCACACCGACCGGGGCATCGGTCTTGAGCCCCGTCCCTGCGTGATGGGTCCGTGAGGCGGCAAAGCCTTTCTCCTGCAGCCGCGCGATGAGGGCAGCGATATCGGGCGGGGAGACGCGCCACCGTTTTGCCAGGCGATGGTAGTCGTAGAAACTCGCCATATCGAGTTCACTCTCGCAGGTCTGCATCAGGCGCTGGAGCTGCGCTTTTTTCCCGAGCTCCATCTTTTTCAGCTGCTCCTGCATGGAAGCGAGCAGGAGGCGGTCGCTGACCGGGCCGAGCCAGAGGGGGCCGATCGGCTGGAGCAACGATGCGCATTCGGGGCAGGTATGCGTGCGGGCGATGAGCCCGTGCTCCTCGACACGGGCGGGACAGGCAGGGCACTGGTGCACGAACCCGATGCGGGCGAGCGTGCGGTCGGCGGCCTCCGCGCCGTTGTTCAGCCGGAGGTGCAGCCTCACGAAATGCTCCCGTGCAAAGCAGAAGAGCGGCTCCACTCCCCGGTCATACTTCACCACCTCGCGGGCGACGAAGCCCAGCAGGATGCGAAGCCCGACCTCACTGTGATAGTCGGTATTCAACGGCCGGGCGAAGTAGCGGCGCATACCGGCCTTGAGGTGCGCCCCGCAGAGCGGTGCCGTATCGGTGGCGGTGACGAAGAGGTAGCGTGATGCGCTGCGGGCGGCGGCATCGACGAAGTAGGCGGGTGTCCCGAAGGGATCGATGTCCACCGCATCGAAGCGCCGTCCCGAGAGCAGGACATTGATATCGGCCTGCGTGACCTGCACCAGCTCGCCGAGCCCCTCCGCGTTCTGTTCGATCAGGTCGACCGCATCGGAATTCCGGTCGTTGATGGTGACCGGCACCCCGCACTCGTTGGCGATGCGCAGGCCGCGCACGCCGGTCGCCCCCATCGCGTCGAGGTAGCGGTCCGGCCTGAGGAGGGAGACGAGGAGCACGGTTGCGTCCCGGTTGAGCTCCATCCGCGCATTGAAGAAGACGGCGGCGCTCGCAGGGGGGAACGCATGGTTCGGATCCTGACGCGGTGCAAAAAACGAGGTCATTCCTTCCCGTATTCGTTCAAGATCCATTGCACCATTGAGGTGTATGTTCGACAACCTTATACCTTCTCCTGTGGAAATTTATACGCACCTTTGAGGGCTTGTGGCCTAGTCAGGATAGGGCGTTAGCCTCCTAAGCTAATGGTCGGGGGTTCAAATCCCCCCTAGCCCGTGAGTGTGCAGCTATTCTTGCGTGCTTTCTCGTTCCGAACGATGTATACCCGTTTCAGATATAGCATGGTGAATGGATGTTCATGCCGTGGTTGCCGGCGAATCTGTGGTGCGCCGCCGCGGGCAGGAAAAATTCACGGGGCGAATAATTAGTTCCTTTTATAATATATTAATAAAAATATAAATCCTTTCCCCACCACCAACTGCTGGTGAGAGAATCGCCACGCTCCCGCATCAGTGCAGTGCCCCCTTCCAGGTACATGCGGAATTCGCCCCCATATCTCCGTTGCCGGCGTTCGATCAAAGAATGGAGGGCGGGATTGCCTCCGTAGTGCTCTGCATGCCGTTGCATCTGTAGAGTATGTGGCATTCTCTCGATGTGCATTGCGAGAGAAGCTGGAGGAGTGATGATGGAGAGTCTTCGATATTCCATGCCTGTATTGATTGTTGTAGCGTTCATTCTACCCGGTCTCCTGGCCGGATCCGTTTCGGCGGCAGACGCGAACGATCACGCGTCACGCGATGAGCGAGAGATCTCGTGTGTGCCGGAGCGATCTGAGATGCCTGCAGGCCCCGATTTTGCCGTTTCCAATCTTCGTGTGCCTGCATCGGTCCCCGAGCAGTCGGCCTATGAGGTATGCTTCGACGTGAAAAACCTGGGCGATTCCTATGCAGGGGACATCCGTTGGGAGGTCGAATATCGCGGGGCTATCCTTACTGCATCAGAATATGGATCGATTGAAGGGCTTGATAGAGGCCAGATTGTATCCGTGACGGTGGAATTGATGGCGGATGTGCTGGTCGATGCACGCGATGAGGGATCGGTGACCGTCATCGTGGATCCCGATGAGTCCACCGGCGATGCGGATGATGGCAACAATGCAGCGCAGCAATCCTGTGTGGTGGTGGGGGGGCCAGAATTTATTGTCTCAGACCTCTTCGCTCCGTCGGATATCGATGAAGGCGGCGAGGTGGATATCCAGTTTTCCATTCGCAATTACGGATCCGCATGCGAGAGCGATATCGAGTGGGAGGTCGCGATCCAGTGCAATGAATTTTCCCGGGACGATGTGGTGCTCGCCGGGGTCGTGGAAGGTCTCGGCGAAGGGGAAACTCGTCGGGTGACGGCATCGTGGAAGACAGGACCGGGCGATGCAGGCGATTATGTGATTTACGCGGTCATAACCACCCCCGATGACGAATTCGACGATAATGAGGAAATTCGGAGCCTGAGGGTTGTAGCTGACGGCGATCTGCCGGATCTCGCCATCGTCGATCCGCACATCCCCGAGAGAGTGCAACCGGGGGTGGAGTTCCCTGTTCAATTTATCGTCGAGAACCTCGGTGCGAACTGTGCAGAGGAGTTCAGATATGATATCGTGTATTATGATGGGCGGACGGACGAGGATATCTGGTATGGTGATGTGATCCCAGGGCTTGCCATGGGAGAATCGGTGCAGATCACCGATTACTGGGTGGAGTACCATGAAGGGGATTACCGGATCGACATCATGCTCGACGAAAGCAACCATGTTGAAGAACTAACCCGAGAGAACAACCAGGTCAGGATAGTCTACCATCTGCCGCCGGGCATGGCGTGTTTGTATGGGTATGGAGGCAAGGTGCCGACCACACCCCCTATCGCTGCGGGGGATACGGTCCCGATATCCTTTTCCGTATTCAATGTCGGCGAAGACTATGAGGGTGTGATCGATTGGAGCATTCGGTTCTACAACGATTCCGATGAAGATGAGATTGTGGGGGTCATTGATGGGATCAAATGCGACGAAACAAAAGATGTAGATACCTCCTGGGAGGTTCCACAGGGATGGGAGGGAGAGTACCATACGGTTCTGGATCTCAATCCCAATGCAAGGCCCGACTACGTGTTTGAACCCTTCCAAAATACAGGGACGTGTACCATAGTTGGAAGGAATTCTGAAGATTCGGAGATCCGATCGGACGCTTCTTCGACAGAGAAAAGCACCGCCGATTCCGATGTCTGCACCAGCTGTGCGGCAAAAGGTGAGAACGATTCTGCTATTGAAGATGCAGATCAGGAATCTTCCGATGAGAGCGATGAACCATCCTCCGGCGGATCCTCCACTGCGATGCTCGTTTCAGCGGATGCCGCTGATGAGGCTTCTCAGGCTGCCGGCGGTATCGGGGGGTATGAACCGTCGGCGCATCATTCTCACATGGTGGAGGCGGAACCATCCGAATTGCAGAGTACTATCTCGGGAATGGAGTCGCAATTAGATGGAATCCCCGCAAATCCGGGCAATACCTCCTCCGATACGAGGGATCCCGGAACCAATACCGCTGCAAATTCTTTCTTGAGCGAACGTGGCATGAATGAGATACCCGGGGATGATCCCGAGACCGATGCATGGGCTGCGATGTGGAATGCGCTCGTTGAGGGCGATGTATGGTCATTTTTCTCACATTTCTACGATCTCCTCGTTAACGGCACCGTTTCCTGCGCTGCGCCGTTCGGAGCCGATCAATAGACAATACCCCTTTTTATTCTTACCCGGTCAAGCATAGTGAAAGATACAATGCGATACCTGAGATTATCCGTTCATTGTACCGTGAAACTGGCCCGTGTGTATATCGTCCGGAACAGAATAACGACAATCATGACGCAATAACCATGCAGCCCGCTGGATTTTTCAAGATCATCCGTCCGCTCAATGCGTTTGTGGCCGGGTTCGCGGTCCTTCTCGGGTACCTCATCGCAGCGGGAACCATCGTGCCTGAGGCATGCATCCTCGTTCCGATCGTATTTTTCGCCACCGCCGGCGGGAACGTGATCAACGACTATTACGACCGTGAGATCGACCGCATCAACCGCCCCGACCGCCCCATTCCCTCGGGAGCGATCACGCCTGCAGCGGCCCGCGCCTATAGCGGCGCCCTTTTCCTCGCCGCCATCGGCCTGAGCATCTTCACCAATTATCTCTGTATGACGCTGGCGGTGGTCAACTCATTGCTCCTCTGGGCCTACGCGGCACGGCTGAAAAAAGTCCCGCTCGCGGGCAACCTTGCGGTCTCGTACCTCGCCGCGAGCATCTTTCTCTTCGGCGGCGCACGTGCCGGCATCGACGGCCTTCTCCAGAACGTCCCCCTCGCCGGGATCGTGGTGCTCGCAATGCTCTCGCGGGAGCTCTTGAAGGATGCCGAGGACGTGGAGGGCGATGCCGAGGGAGGGGCGCGCACCCTGCCGGTGATCGTCGGTGTCCGCGCGACCGCCGCGGTCGCCCTCGTCGCCGCCCTCGGCGCGGTGATTATGAGTTACCTGCCGCTCATGCGCTGGTGGGGCGGTGCCTATCTCGCGGCCATTACGGTTGCCGATCTGGTCATCCTCGCCGGAGCGCTGCGTGGATTCCAGTGCGATACTTCGGCATGCATCCGATCCTCGTCTGCCACCGGACTGCTCAAGGGGGGCATGTTTGCTGCGCTCCTCGTGTTCATCATCGCCGCCGTCCTCGTCTGAGGGCCCGGGATGCATTGGTCATCAACCCCCGGTGCGATGTTGAAACTTTAATATGCGACAGGGTGAGAGATTTATAGAATGAAATTATACCGGCATGGGGATACCTGTATTGCATCAAAAGGCTCATTTTTTGATGGGAACGTGAAAATCGAGGGCAATTTGATCCTCCCCGCCGAGACCCATGTGTGGGGGAGCCTCGATGTCGGGGGAACGCTCGAACTCGGACCCTATTCCACGGTGGGCGGGGGCATCACCTGCCAGAATGCGGTCATCGGAAAGGGAGTAAAAATCAAAGGAAGCCTGCATGCACTTGAACATATCACCGTCTGCGACGAGGTTCGGGTGCGCAGCCTGATCGCCGGGGGAAATATTGTCCTGCGCCCGGGGGTGACGGTCGGGGAGGTGAAGAGCGACGAGACCATCTTTGTGTATGGAAAAATCAAGAGCGGCAGGTTAACCGGGCGGAACGTCAAGGTGCTCGGCAACTGAAGGCTCCTCGATGCCTATGCCGGCCACCTCGAGGACATCGTGCCAGTCGACGATGGTCTCCACACACCCGTCTTTCAAGGTGACGACCCCCATCGAAACCAGCCCGAAGCGGTCGGTCATCTCGAATCCCTCTTTTACTTCCATCAGGCAGCCGACGCCGATGATCCCCTCAGGCCGGTATTTTTTCACGATCCGCTTGATGAAGGTCGAACCCGGCACGATGAAGACCCGGTAGCCCATCGATTCCAGCGTGGCGATCGATTCTCCGATGCCGCACCGCCCGCACCGCCTGCAGACCAGTCCTTCCGGGGTGAGGTGGGCGGGGCATTGGGCCGAACGCAGGCATTGCGGCAGGAAAATCGCCCGCTTTTCGAGAGGGATCTCCCCGAACGCCGACATGTTCATGGTGTTGTGGAGACGGATGAAAAACAATGTGAGCTCTTTGTCGTCAAGTCCGCACAATTTGCAGATTGCCTTGACCGTTCCCTCCATCATCACCAGCCCGGATGCCATAAGCCGGGGGAAATAAAACCTGCCGTTTTTAATGGATAAAAAGGCCACCATGACAATCATCGAGGCAAAAAGGAGGGCCCCGACGACAAGGATGACCGTCAGTTCCCCGACGACAACCATCAACTGGGTCCAGAGGAGCGCATCAAAAACCATTTCTTCTCGTCCATTGGGTGTAAATGATTA
>DSDF01000016.1 GCA_011048835.1 Methanoculleus sp.
AAAGGGGATCCCCTCCTCGTGCATCCGGCGGTGCGCCTCGTCACGCGCCGTATAGATGGTGCCGGAGAGGCTGACCCGGTCGCCCGCCCGGAGTGCGAGCACCTCGTCGCCAAGGGGGGTGGACAGGTCCATCACGGCACCTCCACGATCTCGGTTGCTCGCCTGCAGGCCCAGCACTGCACGTTCACGGCCACGGGGAGGGATGCCGTATGGCAGTCCGCGGTTTTGACTTTGACCGCAAGGGCGGTCGTGGCGCCCCCCAGCCCCATCGGGCCGATTTCAAGGCTGTTGACCACGTCGCAGATCATCTGTTCGAACGGGTCCATCGCATCGATTGGCTGCAGGAGCGCCTCTTTTGCCAGCGCCGCAACCCCGTCGAACGTGCTGCCGATCCCCACCCCGAGCACGACCGGAGGACAGGGTTTTCCGCCGGCGAGCAGCATCGTTTCTGCAACAAATCGCGGGATTTCGGCCTGCTGCGAGGGGAGGAGCATGGCGGTCCTGGAGACGTTTTCCGATCCGGCCCCTTTGGGGAGCACGGTCACCGTGATCTGGTCGCCCGGCAGCACGTGGACGACCGGCATGCCCTGCCCGGTATTGGTGCCGGTGTTGTGGCGTGCGATGGGGTCGACGACGTTGGGGCGGAGCGGGACCTCCCCGGTGGCCCGCGCCACCCCTTCAGCGACCGCGTCGCCGAGGCGGCCCGAGAAGGGGATGTCGGGGGGGACGGTGAGGTACACCACCATGACCCCCGTGTCCTGGCAGATGGGGATCTGCCGGCGTTCTGCCTCCTCGATATTTGCAAAGATATTCTGCAGCTCCTGCCTCGCGACCTCGCTGGTCTCCGATGCTGCGGCGCGGCGGAGACGCGCGAGGACGTCGGGCGGCATCTCGATCTCCGCCCTTCGTATCGCTTTTGCCGTTGCTCCTGCGATTGCCTCGAAAAGCGCTGCATCTGCAGTCTCTGCCATCGCATAGTACTGGCGCGCTGCGAGTACAAAGTTCTTCCCACCGGGATGGGGGAACCGATCGGGCGGGTCTGCAATGGTGGAAAAAAAGTATCAGGAGAGTCGCCGGGCCTTTTCGACGACCACGCTGGTCGGTGAGGGGAGTTTGTATCCGGCGTGTTTCAAGATGTTTTTGGCCTTTTCCGCGTTTGCTTCGCTGGTGTAGATGGTAAAGATCTTCTGCCGTGCCCGCACACGGGCGGCAGTTCCCACCGCTTTTCCGAATGCAAGGCGCATTCCTTCCGACACACGGTCTGCACCCGCACCGGTCGCCTGCTTGTTCTCCCTGAGAACATGGTGGGGAAAGACGCGAAGCTTGAAGTGGAAGTTCATTCTCCCGATGTCCTTGACGAGTTTCCTGTTCACGTTCACACGAGCAGCTTCGAGTGCGGTGTGGCGGATCTGGCATGCTTCATCCACGAGAATCGAGATCTCGACCGGGAAATCCTCCCGGAGGTTGCCCATGTCGAACTGGACGATCTTGCTCCCGGGCACCCCTCCCATGTATTCCCTTCGAGTATATGCCTTTTTGGCAAGATTTCTGTACATTTTTGCGGGTTTTCTAACCATCGAAACGAACTCCTCGCGTTTATGACGTGCTTTAAAAAGTGGAGGTATAGATAGTTAAATCTTACTGGGGAGCCTGCAACTGTCCATCAGCCCCAGCACGTATCGCCGCACGTTTGCAAACTCCGGACCGGTCCTTTCGCGCGGGCGGGGGAGATCGACCCTGATGGTATCGCAGATGCGCCCGGGCCGCGGGCTTAAAATCACGATGCGGTCCGCTAAAAAGACCGCCTCGTCGACGCTGTGCGTGACAAAGAGGATGGTCTTCTGCGTCTTTTCCCAGATCTCCAGCAATTCGCGCTGCATGGCGTTGCGTGTCTGGGCGTCGAGGGCACCGAACGGCTCGTCCATCAGGAGCACTTCCGGTTCGTTGGCAAGAGCCCGGGCAATCGCCACCCGCTGCCGCATGCCGCCGGAGAGCTCGTACGGGTAGGCCTCCCGGAACTGCTCAAGGCCGACCATGGCAAGATAGGTCTCTGCGGCGCTGTCCTGGTCCGCTTTCGGCATGCCGCGCATCTCGAGACCGAAGGTGATGTTGTTTTTCACGGTCCGCCAGGGAAAGAGCGAGTACTCCTGGAACACCATGCCCCGCTTCGGATCCGGTCCCCTGATGGGTGCGCCCATCAGGCTGACCTCCCCCGAGGTCGCTGTCTCGAGGCCGGCAATGATGCGCAGGAGCGTGGTCTTGCCGCACCCGGAGGGGCCCACGAAACAGACAAATTCCGAATCCTCGATCTCGAGGGATATGTCATCGAGGGCGACGACGACCTCTCCCTGCTTCTTTGCAAAGACCTTCGAGACACGATCGATGGAGAGTTTACTCATCAGGCCACCTCGCCCGTCCGCCATTTGAGCAGTTTTCCGTCCACGTACCACCGGAACACCACATCCATCGCCAGGCCGAGGATGCCTAACAGGAGCATATAGACCACCACGTTGGACATCTGCTGGAGGCTGTAGGATACCCACAGCTGCTTGCCCAGGCCGTACCGTCCCCCGACAAAGAATTCCGCGGCGACCAGGCACATCCAGCCGACCCCCATGCCAATCCGGATCCCCGTGGCAATGGAGGGCATCGCAGCGGGCAGGGCGACATGCCGTATGAGCCGGCCCGGGCTCGTGCAGCCCAGCACCCGTGCGGCCTCGACGAAGAGTCTCGGGACCCCTTTGAACCCGGCATAGGTGTTGACGAGGACGGGAAAAAACGCCCCGACGAACACGATAAAGCCGGCGGCAACAGGGGTGAGTCCGAACCAGATGATCGCAAAGGGGATCCACGCCAGCGGCGGAACCGGCCTGAGAATTTCAATGATGGGGTTTGCCGCCGTGTCCATATCCCGGAACCAGCCCATGGCCATGCCGAGCGGTATGCCGAGAAGAAGGGCTGCACCGACGCCGATGCCGAAATGCGTCAGGCTGGTTGAAAAGTCGGACGCCAGCCGTCCGCTCTCGAGGAGCACGAGAAACGCCCCGAGGACATCGGTGACGCTCGGGAGGAGGTTTTTGTTCTGGACGATGAACTGCGCAACAAGCTGCCAGACGATCGCGACAGCGGCGATCGAGACGACGGGGAGCAGCCTGTTCCGGAGGAGGTGGGTCCGCGTGGCATCCATGAGTCGATTGTCCCTGCCTTTTCCCTGCACACGGGTGCGATGCCGCATGGGCGTGTGGAGAATGGATTAGATTTTTTCTCTGGCAATCCATTAAAGGTTGCCTTTTGGCAAAAATGGGGTATGATCGGGATTTATGCGGACACGCGGTCGTAGAACGACGTGTCCAGAAGATCCTCTGCGGTCAGTGGCTGTTCGATGTAGCCGAGCTCGTACTGCACCTGCGTGTAGTCCACCGAGTCCTCGATGATGGCCGGGTCGGAGATCCATGTGCCGTCCCACTCGTCGAGCGACGTCGTGACCACGTCGATATCCTGGCCGATCTTCGCGGCATAGATCGCGATGGCTTCATCGGTGTTTTCGTAGTTGTACTCCGTGGCCCTGATGTGCGTGCGGACGATCTGGTCCACCAGGTCGGGGTGGTTTCGAATCAGGTCACCGCGTGCCACCAGCACGCAGCATGCGTGGTTGGGGGACATCTCGCCCGACTGAACGACCGTCCTGCCGTTCCCTCCCTCGGAAATGATTGTCGGTGACGGGTGCGGGAGGAAGACGGCATCGACCTGCCCCGCCGTGATGGCGGTGACGGCGTCGCCGGGGCCCATGCCCCGGATGGTCACGTCCACATCGGGCTCAAGGCCGTTTTCGAGGAGCCAGTTGCGAAGCAGCGTGTCCTGTATCGTGCCGGGCGGGAAGGTCGCAATCGTCAGCCCCCTGAGATCCTCGGGGCTGCTGTACTCGACCTCAGGCCGCACCACGAGGTCCGAGCCCTGCGTCTGGGCGCCGGCGATGATCTTCGCATCAAGATCGCTGTTTGCCACCGCAGCGACAAAGGGCGCCGCACCGACATAGGCGATGTCAATCTCGCCGGCAATCATCGCACTCATCTCCGGTGCACCGGTGGGAAACTCCCGGTCGGTCACCCTCTGGACCCCGAACGGAGCCAGATCCTCCTGCCACCAGCCCTTTTCGAATGCGGTCATATGTGCCATCTGGTGGGTGCTGGGCTGATACCCGATACGCAATTCGGTCAGCGTCTCCTCGCCGGAAGGTTGGGACGAGATGCACCCGCACACAAGTGCCAGTGCTGCGAGGAGGATGGCTGCTACAAACATTCCCTGTACTCGGTTCATACACGTTCCTCTCGGTGTTCTATGGTACCTCTCAATTACGTGCACCGTTCTATATATGGTTATCGACGGCGGCATAAAAAATGGCTTATTATACAAATTATAATTTAATTTTTGTACTAATTTGATTAGATCATGGCATAGTAAGGAAACACTGTGGTCCGCTACGGTGCCGGGCAGCGCACGGGGGTACGGCAGGTCTCCGTTTGCAAAAATCCCCGGTATGTGCGGGAGAATGCGAGCTATTAATCACTCACGGCGCAAGTATTTGATCAGGAGACGATTGGATATGCCGGGAGATCCCCTTCGCAAAGGCCGGCTCGGCGATGTGCGTCCGCCGGAGGTGGCGGAATTCCTCTCTTCGATGGAGGCGGATCGCTGGATAGCCGACGCGGATATTTTCGTGGATATCGCCCACCTCCTGATGCTGTCCGGCCGGGGCATCATCGACCGGGGTGCGGCGCGGGTGATCATGGCGGTCCTTCTCGAGCTGCTCGAGGATGGCATCCCCGGGGAGGTGTTCGACGACCGCTACGAGGACATCCATGCAGGTATCGAGGCGCATCTCATCGCACGCGCCGGGGCGGACTACGGGGGCCGCATCCACATGGGCCGCTCCCGCAACGATGAGGTGGCGACCTGCATCCGCATGCGCCTGCGGGAGGAGCTGCTCGGCCAGATGGACGCCCTCGTCCGGCTCCGGGCCCTCCTGATCGCGCTGGCGGACCGCCACAGGGAGGGCATCATGCCGGGGTTCACCCACCTCCAGCATGCGCAGCCGACGACCCTCGCGCACTATTTCCTTGCCTACGAGCAGGCGTTCGGCCGCGATTTTGATCGCATCCGGGACTGCTTCGCACGCGTCGACCGGTGCCCCCTCGGGGCGGCGGCATTCGCATCGACCGGCTATCCGGTCGACCGGGAACAGACCGCAACGTATCTCGGGTTTGCAGCGATTGCCGAAAACACGATGGATGCGGTGTCGGCACGCGACTTCGCGCTTGAAGCGATGAGCGCGAGCACGCTGGCAATGGCCACGGTGAGCCGGATGTGCGAGGAGCTGGTGCTCTGGAGCTCCTCGTTTGTCGATTTCGTGCGCCTTGCGGACCCCTGCTGCTCCACCAGCTCCATCATGCCCCAGAAGAAAAATCCCGACACCGCCGAGATCATGCGGGCGAAGGCCGGCACGGTCAGCGGAAGTCTGGTGGGCGCGCTCAGCATCATGAAGGGGCTGCCCATGAGCTACAACCGGGACATGCAGGAGCTCACCCCCCTCCTCCGGCGCAGCGTTCAAGAGACCAGCAGGGCCCTTCTCCTGCTCGCCGGAATGCTGGAAACCGCAGTGTTCAACACGGAGCGGATGGCGGACGAGGCGGGAAGAGGATTTTCCACGGCGACCGAGGTGGCGGACGTGCTGGTCCGGGATTTCGGGCTCCCCTTCCGGACCGCCCACGGCATCGTGGGCCGCGCCGTCCGCAAGGGCACGCTCGACCTCGCGTCGCTCGAGGATGCGGCGGGGGAAATGGAGGGGATATCGCTCATCGACCGGGGGCTCACCGAAGAAGGAGTTGCCGCGGCGCTCGATCCCGGGTACGGGGTGGCGGTGCGGAAGGCGCCCGGCGGGCCCGCCCCGGTGGCGACCGCTGCGGCGATCGTAGCGCGGCGGGAACAGTGCAGCAACGATGAAGCGTGGATGATCATGGTACGGGAACGGATTGATACGGCACAGGCAGCGATGATTGATGAGGCACGGAGGCTGGTAGCATCACCGGAGCACTGAGAACGGGCGACCGTGTCGTCTGCCGCTATGGAGGCGCCGAGCTCGAAGGCACGTTCATCACGACCCGCGATGACGAGGCGGTCATCAAGCTGGACAGCGGGTATAATATCGGGATCGGGCCCTCGTCCATCATCGAGATTCGCCGTCAGGAGCTGCCCGCCCCGGTCGTTTCGGCCGTGGAGCAGAACCCCGATCTCCCCGAACTGGCCATTCTTTCCACGGGAGGCACCATCGCCAGCAGGATCGATTACCGCACCGGTGCGGTCACCAGCCAGTTCGACGCGGACGATATCCTCCGCGCCATCCCCCGGCTCGGCGAGATGGCCCGGTTCAATGCGCACCAGGTCGCCAGCATCCTCTCGGAGAACATGACTACCTCGCTCTGGATCGACCTGGCGCGGGGCATTTACGACGAGATCCGGAACGGCGCGATGGGCGTGATCGTCACGCACGGCACGGACACGATGTCGTTTTCCGCCTCCGCAATCAGTTTCATGCTTGATACCCCGGTCCCGGTGGTGTTTGTCGGTTCGCAGCGTTCTGCCGACCGGCCGAGCAGCGACAATGTCATGAACGCGCTGTGCAGCGCGAGCGCGGCGCTGAGCGATCTCGGCGAGGTCGCGGTGGTCATGCATGCCAGCACCAGCGACGATCGCTGCGCCGTCCACCGTGCGACGAAGGTGCGAAAGATGCACACCTCGCGCCGCGATGCTTTCGCAAGCATCGGCATGCCGCCGCTGGGGTACGTGGACTACCCCTCGCTTGCGGTCAGGTTGGGAGACGACGCCGTCCGGCGGCGGAGCGGGGAGGCAGTCCTGCACGATGCCGTCGAGGAGAAGGTGGGGCTGCTCTCCTTCTACCCTGGCATGCCGGCCGATCTGCTGTCGCAGTTCGAGGGCTACCGGGGGCTCGTGCTCGCGGGGACCGGGCTCGGCCACGTCTCCACCGCGAGTATCGGTGGCTTGCGCGATCTTATCGGGGGCGGGTGCCACGTGGTGATGACCTCGCAGTGCCTGCACGGGCGCGTCTGCGATCGCGTCTACGATACGGGCCGGGACCTTCTCGCCCTCGGGGTCATCGAGGGGGAGGACATGCTGCCCGAGGTCGCGCTGGTCAAGCTGATGTGGGTGCTGGGGCGGCACGACGATCCGGGCGAGGTGGCGCGTCTTGTGCGCACCAATCTCCGCGGCGAGATCAGGAGGTGTTCGTACAATGGATTTTGAGCAGCTCGGGCTGAAGGCCGGCATCGAGATACACCAGCAGCTGAACACGAAGGAAAAACTCTTCTGCCGCTGCCCCACCCGTCTCCGCGATTTCGAGGAGCGGACCGGCGAATTTTTCCGCTATCTGCGGGCCACGGAGAGCGAGATGGGAGAGATCGACCGGGCGGCAGAAGAGGAGATGAAGGTGATGCGCAGGTTCACCTACGCTACCTACGATACCACCTGCCTCGTCGAGAACGACGAGGAGCCCCCCGCCCCGCTCAATGCCGAAGCCCTCTCCATCGCCCTCACGATCGCAAAAATGACCGGGATGACGCCGGTCGACCAGGTGCACGTGATGCGCAAGCTGGTGATCGACGGGTCGAATACCAGCGGGTTCCAGCGGACCGCCCTCGTGGCCCTCAACGGGCGCCTGCCCGAAGGTGCCAGGATCGAGACGCTCTGCCTGGAGGAAGAGGCCGCCCAGCGGGTGGAGGGGGAGACCTTCTCGCTCGACCGCCTGGGCATCCCCCTCGTCGAGATCACCACCGCCCCCGATATGCACACGCCCGAGTCGGTGCGGGAGGTGGCCCGCACCATCGGGATGATCCTGCGCTCGACTGGATGCGTGAAGCGCGGGATCGGGACGATCCGGCAGGACATCAACATCTCGATCGCCGAAGGCGCGCGGGTGGAGATCAAGGGAGTCCAGGAACTCGACCTGATCGACGAGGTGGTGCGGCGCGAGGCCGCCCGTCAGGTGAACCTGCTCGCCATACGGGACGAGCTCCGCCGCAGGAATGCATCGGTGACGCCCGAGCCGGTTGTGGTGACCGGCCTCTTCGCCGATACGAAATCCTCGATCCTGCAACGGGCGACGTATATTGTGGCGGTGGTGCTCCGCGGCTTCGACGGGCTGGTAGGCCGGGAAATCCAGCCCGGACGGAGGCTCGGCAGCGAGATGGCCGACTACGCGAAGAAGTGCGGCGTGGGAGGGATCTTCCATACCGACGAGCTGCCCGCCTACGGGGTAACGGCAGAGGAGGTGGCGCACCTGCGGGAGTGTGTCGGTGCGGGAGAGGCCGACTGCGTGGTGCTGGTCGCCGCAGCGAAGGAGCGCGCCCTGTGTGCGGCGCAGCAGGTGGTGCGGCGGGCAGAACTCGCTCTTGCGGGCGTTCCCGAGGAGACGCGCAAAATGCTCGAAGATGGGAGCACCTCCTATATGCGCCCGCTGCCGGGCGCGGCGAGGATGTATCCCGAAACAGACGTGCTCCCGGTGCGAATACGCGCGGAGCGCTGGGAGGAGATCGAGCTCCCTGAGTTGATTTCGGTCAAAGCGGAACGCTTTGCAGCGGAGATGGGCCTTGACGGGGCGCTTGCCCGCCAGATGGCATATTCGGAGAAAGCGGGCGTTTTCGAGCGCGCTGTTGAGAGCGGGGTGAGACCGTCCCTCGCCGCCCGCACCCTGCTCGGGACGCTGCGGGAGTTGAGCCGGGAGGGAGTCGCCGTCGATCGCCTCGAGGATGCCGCCTTCCTCGACGTCCTTACGCGGGCGGAGTCGGGGGCGATTGCAAAGGAGGCGGTTCCGGGCGTCATTACCGAAATATGCGGGGGGCTGAGTGTCGATGCAGCGGTCTCGAAGGTCGCACCGGCCATGAGCGAAGAAGCGCTGCTGGCCCTCATCCGCGATATCCTCGCCACCCGCGCGGAGTTCGTGCGGGAGCGGGGCATGGGCGCCCTCGGGCCGCTGATGGGCGTGGTCATGCAGGAGGCGCGGGGGAAAGCGGACGGCAGGCTGATCAGCGAACTGCTCAAAAAAGAGCTCCGGCAGAGGGTCTGAGCGGGATCGGCGCCCGCCCTGCCCTCCACGGCAGGGCGGTGTGCCGTTGAGGGTATCTTTATCAACCTGCCTGTTCAAATTTATAAGGAGTGTTCTATGGGAAAAACAGGTACGACAAAATGGATACAGGTCAAGGGCGTGAAAGGACAGATCAGGCTTGTTCCCCAGCAGGAAGGGGATTATAAAAAACCGGGCCCGAACCAGCGGTTCAAGTCCGGTTCGACCCTGAAGAAAGCGATGGCCGGTGAAGCGGACGATCAGGGCCGCGGGCGCCGCAGGGGAGGAAGAGGTGCTCGCGGGCGCGGCGGCGCCATGGTCGACAAACGCGTGCGCAGGCGCATCAAGCGGAGCCGCAAAAGCGTTATGGGCCTGAAGACGAAATAGGGGCGCACCGTTTTGATCCGCGGGGAACCGCCCGCCCGTCCATTTTTATAGACGCGCTGCCTGTAGTATGAGTATGGAGTCGAAAGACGCAGTGCTGCGGTATCAGTTTGCTGAACGCGCCAAGTCCGAACTCATTATCGCCTCACAGCTGGTAATGACGCTGAACGATTACAAGGACGTCGAGCTCGCGGGTGCACGGCGGATGCTGATCTTACTGATGGACCTTGTGCGCAACGAGATCGAGTTCGGGTACCGGGCTACCGGTGCCACCGAGTTCAAAAAATCCATCGATGCACTCAATGAAGCGATCAGTCTTGTAGAAAGCGACAGTCTGGGTCCCGCATCGGTCAAGCTCGGCGAGTCGATCAGCCAGGCCACCACCGTAGCGCAGAACGCCTGGGGTGTTCTGGAAGGACGAGGGTTCCTCTGATCGGCCCCTGCTTCCTGGTTTTTGCGTAGCGTGGAGGGTACGGCGGGGTCCTCATGCCCGGGAGGAGGCACCAGGCCGCGCGGCGTGCCTCCAACAGGCCGTGCGTGAAAAGAAACGCCCATATGATATGCAATAGAAAGAATGGTACAACTGGCTTGTGCGAGAGAATGAGGGAAAAATGCCGGATTATCTTATCACCCTGGAATCAGCGTGGATCATAAAAGACGCCAAAACACTCGACGACGCCATCGGGATCGCGATCAGCGAGGCCGGAAAGCGGCTCAATCCCAGCGCAAAATATGTCGAGATTGAAATCGGGCAGCTTGAATGCCCTTTTTGCGAGAATGAATTAAACAGCGGACTTCTTGTGGCGAACACCGCACTGGTCGGCCTCCTGCTCGAGATGAAGGTCTTTCGTGCGGATTCACAGGAACACGCGGTCCGGATTGCCAAATCGGTGATCGGAAAGGCGCTGCGCGATGTGCCGCTCAAGGTCCAGGACGTGCAGGAACTATGATCTCCGTGGTGGGGCACACTGCCGTCGACCATATTTTTCTTGTTCCCCACCTCCCGAACCGGCATGCGTCCACCTTCGTGCTCGACCACCATGTCTATTTCGGGGGGGGTGCGGCGAACATCGCTGCAGGCATTGCGACGCTCGGTGAACAGTGCACGCTGGTAAGCGCCGTGGGCGGCGATTTTTCTGGAAGCGATTACGATCGCTGGATGGACCGTCTGGGCATTACCAAACAGTTTTTTGTGGAGCAGGACACCCGTACGGCGACGGCGTATATGTTCAACGACCAGGACGGCGATCAGGTGACCTTTTTTGAGTGGGGCGCTTCAACCACATTCAGGGATATGCCGGCCCCCCGCCTGGATTTCGTGCATATGGCGACTGCGGATCCGGACTTCAACGTACGGGTGGCGCAGCAAAGTGCGTTCGCGTCATTTGATCCGGGCCAGGATCTCCTGCGCTATAGCGGAGAGCAGCTCGATGCCATCTGCGACACTATCGACATCCTGTTCGCGAACCAGCATGAGATCCGGGGGATGTGCGAGATGATGGGGGTGCGGCTCGAGGAGCTGACCGCCCGCATTCCCCTCGTCGTCTGTACGCTGTCGGGCGAGGGGAGCCTGCTCTATGAGCAGGGATCGCAGCGTCACGTGCCTGCACTGCCGGTTGATCTCGCCGACCCGACCGGGGCGGGGGATGCGTACAGGGCAGGGTTTCTCTCCGCCCTCCGCAAGGGGTATCCGTACCTCACGTGCGCGAAGATCGGCACGGTCACCGCCTCGTTTGTCGTCGAGCGGGTGGGGTGCCAGACCAACCTTCCCGACTGGCAGCGCATGGAGAAACGCTATCGCGCCCGGTTCGGCGACCTCACCATGGAGCAATGCTGAGGCCGGCGGGATCAGATTGGATCACGGCGTTTTTTGCCGATCCGGGTGCGGCGATGAACCGCGAGAGCAGAAAGCGGGGATAGATGAGGCATGAGTGACGTCACGATCGAGAAACTCTCCAGGTACCTGTTCTCGGCGCCCTCCTGGCAGCGTTCGATCGCCATCATCCTTATCCTCGGGCTTGTCATCGACGGGGCGAGTTACCGGACCGACCAGTGGCTCCTCTTTTTCGGGACGATAGGCTACATCATCCCCGCACTGGCAGGCATCCTGCTGACCAATCCGCTGGTGCAGATTGCAGGCAAGAGCATCAAGCTGAACCGCTCTGCCATGCTGGCGATGGCCTGCATGGTGTTTGGCATCATTATCAGCCTCTCCCCTGTCCTCTTTCTCGTGGAGGGCATTTTCAGCCTGCTCTACTCCATCTCGCTGGGAGTGATCTTTGCCATACGCCTGCTGATGCTGACGGCGATCGTGGATTACCGCGTCTCGAAGATGGTTCCCGCGGCGCTTCCGCAGAGCGCTGTCGCCATGGTCACGGCGAGTTTCTTTTTCGATGCGCCGTTTGTCCTGTTCACGCTGCTGATGCACGTGGTCTTCGGCGGGGGCGTGCTGCTCTTCATCTGGCTGGGCGAGCGCCCCCTGAAGCGCAACTTCAATGTCAGCGCCCTCGGTTTCATCAATGCGTTCATCGCCCACATCACGGACGGGTCCAAGGCGCTGGACGAATTCTTCCGGGGTATCGGCGAGGCCGTCTATGTCCCGCAGGCGAGCCTGTTCTTCCACCGTGAAGGAAAAGAGCCTGCCACCTTTACCGTGCCCAACGTCCACCCCGGGCCGATGGGCGAGGTCGGCGGGGGAAATCTGCCCAAAATCCTTCACGACGGGATGGGCGGCAACACAATGGTGGCGCACGGGTGTGCGACCCACGATTTCAATCTGGTCTCGGAGGGCGAGATCCCGAAACTCACGGATGCGGTCCGCGCATCCTGTCGGGATCTCCCCCTTTTTTCGACGGCGACAAAATCGAGGCGCTACGAGGTGGAGAGCGTCCGGGTGCTCGCCCAGGTGTTCGGCGATTCCATCCTGATGGTGAGCACCCGCTCCCCGGAAAAGACGGAGGATCTGGACTATTCGATCGGCCTTGCCATCATGTTCGAGGGACGGCGGCATTTCGAGAACGTGCTGTTTGTTGATGCGCACAACTGCATGGTGGACGTCACCGATCCGGTCATGCCCGCCTCTCCCATCGCCTACGAGTACATGCGGGCGTGCGCCATGGCGACGGAGGCGTCGAAGCACGAGGAGCAGCATGCGGTTCGTGTGGGCTTCTCCCACCAGCTGCTCCCCTTCTCGCGCGAGGAGGGCTTTGGCGACCTCGGCATTCAGGCGATGGTGGTCAGGGTGGGCGGGCAGTATACCGCCTACGTGCTCTTCGACGGCAACAACATGCAGAGCGGGGTGCGGGAGGCGATACGCGACCATCTCCTCGAATTCGTGGACGAGTGCGAGATCATGACCACCGACTCGCACGTGGTCAATACGGTCAGCGGCAAGAACCCGGTGGGCTTCCGGGTACCGGCGGAACTGATCATACCCTTCGCAGAAGAGGCCGTCAGGAACGCCATGGAGGACTGCTCACCCGCGGGAGTTGCGGGATCCACGGCGTGGTGCGAGGATATCGTGGTCTTCGGATCGCACCGCGTCTCGCAGCTGGCGAGCACCGTCAACGGCATGCTCTTGTTCCTGCTCCCCGTGGCGCTGGGCATCCTCCTCTTTGCCTTTATCCTCTCCTTTGTTGCATATTTTGCAATCGTGTGATCCCGAAAAGAGCCAAGGTTTTTTGCGTCCGGATGTGATGTGTACTATCCTGCGAGGGTAGCCAAGTCGGCCAAAGGCGCTGGACTTAAGATCCAGTCCCGCAGGGGTCCGTGGGTTCGAATCCCACCCCTCGCATCTACGGAAACCGGCGGCAATGGCGGTGGCATACAGGGGCGCTCTCACTGTACTGTGCCCCGTCCTCGGCGAAGATTCTATTTTTTTGGCAGAATCATTGCGCAAAGAACGTCGAACCGTATGGTGTGCGAAAACCCTGATTTTGATGCCTGAGGTGAATAATCTCTGAATATTATGGCCTGATTGGATAAAGGGGGTGTGTAATAATTATGTTTTTATCATCTTGCGGCTATTCTTTATTCGACGTGCCCGGAGCCTTCAATGATCCAACTGCTGATCGTCGATGACGAACCCCTCTTCCTCCCCCTGACGAAAACCTTTCTTGAACAGGATAACGCCGATATTGAATGCGATACCTGCGAATCTGCACAAGAAGCCCTTGAAAAACTGGCCGGATCGCCGTACGATTGTATCGTTTCCGATTACGACATGCCGGGGATGGACGGCATCGCCCTGCTCAAGGCGGTGCGCACCCAATATTCCGATTTTCCCTTCATCCTGCTGACCGGGCGGGGCCGAGAGGAGGTGGTCATCGAGGCGTTGAACGAAGGCGCGGATTTCTACCTGCAGAAGAGCGCAGAGCCGAGAGCGCTCTACGCCGAGCTCGCCTCCAAGGTCCGGCATGCGGTGGACCGGCGGCGGGCGAGGGAGGCACTGATGCGGACGCAGTTCTCGATCGATCACCTCTCGGCCGAATTTTACTGGATCGATCCAGAGGGGTACCTGATCGACGTCAACGAGTCTGCCTGCCACAAGCTCGGCTATACCCGCGACGAACTCTTTGCCATGCGGGTGCCGGACGTTGATCCCGACGTTGCTCTCGAAGGGTTCGAAGAGGCCTGGCAGACCGTGAAGGAGCACCAGACCCTCTGCATAGAATCACATCACCGGAAGCGGGACGGCACGGTCTATCCCGTGGAGCTCTCGCCACCTACTGCAAGATGGGTGAGAAGGAGTTCATGTGCGCCTTTGCCACCGACATCACCGGGCGCAAGCAGGCCGACGAGGCATTGCGGCGGAGCGAGAGCCGCTATCGGACCCTGGTGGAGACCATCCACGATGTGGTCTACTCGTACTCGCTGGACGGGCGCATTACGTACATCTCTCCCAATGTGCAGACCTATTTCGGGTATAGGCCGTCGGAGATGATCGGCCACAGCCTGTTCGAGTACGTCCATCCCGAAGACCGGGAAGCGGTTCTTCGGGATTTCCAGCGAACCATTACCACTTCTGAGGAGTTTGCCACGTACTGCCGTCTGATGCGGAAGGATGGCAGCGTGAGCCATGTCGAGGAGATCGCACGAAAGGTCGTGGATGGGAGAGGCGATACTATCGGCTACTCTGGCGTTATTCGGGATATCACCGGGCGCACGCAGGTCAAAGAGGCCCACCGGGAGAGCGAGGAGCGCTACCGGGCGGTTGTGGAGAACTCCCTGGACGCAGTCTACCGCCGCGACCTGCAGGCGGACCGCTATGATTACATGAGCCCGGTCATCGAACAGATCACCGGCTTCACGCCGGAGGAGATGAACACGATGCGTATCGACGAGATCCTGGATCGCATCCATCCCGATGATCATCGATCGGTTGATGCCGAGCTTGCCCGTGCTGTCGCATCCGGCAGGGGTATCATCGAGTACCGGTTCAGGGGAAAAGACGGCCAGTACCGCTGGCTCGCGGATCATTTCACCGTCCTGCGAGACCGGGAGGGCCACCCGCTCTACCGGGGAGGTGTCGTCCGCGATGTCACCGGGCGCAAACAGGCGGAGAAAGCGCTCGAGGATGCGAGTAGCAAGCTCAACCTGCTCACCAGCATCACCCGGCACGACATCCTCAACCAGGTCACGGCACTGAAGGGGTTTCTCGCCCTGATGCAGGATCCGCTGCAGAGTACGGCCGAAGCAGAGGATATGTTCCGCAGTCTCGAGAAAATTGCCGACACCATCCGCCGCCAGATCACCTTCACCGCCGATTACCAGGATATGGGGGAGCGGAAACCCGAATGGCAGCAGGTGGAAGGGGTGATTATGCGGGCGGCGGAGAGCGTAACGTTAAACGACGTCTCGCTTACGGTGGATACCGGGCCTCTGGAGATCTTTGCGGATCCCATGCTGGAGAAGGTCTTTTTTAACCTGCTGGATAATGCCGTCATCCACGGGGAACAGGTGGAGCATATCATGGTCTCGTTCCACGAGGACGGCGAGGTGGGGGTGCTGGTGTTCGAGGATGACGGCGCAGGCGTGCCTGCATCCCGTAAACATAAGATTTTCGAGCGGGGATTTGGCACGGTCACCGGTTATGGGCTGTTTCTGGTAAAAGAGATCCTCGATATCACCGGGATATCTATCCGGGAGACCGGCGAGAAAGGGAAAGGGGCACGGTTCGAGATCGAGGTGCCTGCCGGGAAGTGGCGGGTGCTGAAAAATTAAAACGAATACACTCCCTTCAGGTTTTTTCATCGAAAGAGTGCATCCTCGCGCGTTCCGGTCAGTGCACGCGCGTCATCGAGAACCTGCCCCGCATTTTCCGGTTTATGCGGGAGATGGGTGTGCCGGCAGCGAATCGGCCGGTGAACGGATCGGGCCCCGGTGCCGTGGCTTGCAGTGCCTGCGATGGCGACCGGGCTCTCTCAAGCCCTTCAACCGGTCTTTGATCCCCTGCACGCGAACCGGGGAACCGCGTGCAGCGGCGATGTCCTGCCGAACCGTTCAGCCCGGGCTACGGGGGTCTCCATAAAAATGAAGGTGCTGGTGGTTCCTGGGACCTCTATTCAGTGGTCTTTCCGTCGAAATGCTCTTCCCGGGCCATGGCCTCCTCGCGGGTCCGCCGCACGGTCCCGTCCTGATGCTCGGGCGGGGAGTAGATCGTGTACAGCTTGAGGTCTGCGGTTCTGGAGGTGTTCGTCACGTTGTGTTTGGCGCCGTTGGGCACGATCACGGCGGTCCCGTCCTTGACGGCGTGCTCCACGCCATCGTTCGTCACGACCCCTTCCCCTTCCTCGAAACGGAAGAACTGGTCGATGTCGTCGTGTGTCTCCTCCCCGATCTCCTCGCCGGGTTTGAGGCACATCAGCACGAGCTGGCTGAAGGTGCCCGTATACAGGACCCTGCGGAAATCGGTATTCTGTACGGTTTCTCTCTCGATATCGTCTACAAATCCTTTCTTCATGGAACAGCCTCCCGGCGCTCGCGGCCGGTGACGGTGGGTGTGGATGCCCCGGTATATTATTCTTGAGGTCGCCCGGGCCCGGGGGTGCGGGTCCCTGTTGTGCCGCCGGCAGGAAAACATTCTTCGCCACTGGTCCGGAACAGGGTTCTATGGATACAGCACTGCGGGACACCTTTCTGCAACGCTGGGAGCGATACTTTCCGGGGGCGGAACCCCCGATCACGTTCGAGATTGGCGGGAGCACCGAAGGGCTCGGGAGAGTCCCCGCGCCAAACGGCAGGAGATGCTTTGTCTGCGATCTCGCGAAGGTGAGAAAAGGAACGAGCCTTGTCTTCGATGAAGATTCGGTCGGGTGCCGCGGGGCGAGGTTCTCCCTTGGGTATGACACCGAACGGTTCCCCGACTTTTGCTCCTTTCTCTCCCACGGAAAGCCCGGCGTCGTCGAGGGAGAACGCTACAAGCGGACGCCGGCGATCGTGGACGAAATGGACCGGGGGCACGTCCGCATCCCTGCAAAGGGGAAGGACATCGTCTTGAAACGCTGGGATTCCCTCACGGACGGAGACAACCCCGACGCCGTGGTCTTCTTTGCGCGGCCGGAAGTGCTCTCTGGCCTCTTCACGCTGGCAAACTTCGATCTGGCCGACCCGAACGGCGTGATCTGCCCGTTCGGCGCCGGGTGCAGTTCGATCGTCTACTATCCCCTGCTCGAGCAGCAAAGCGAGAACCCGAAAGCGGTGCTCGGGATGTTCGATCCCTCCGCACGGCCCTGCGTACCTCCCGATATCCTGACGATGGCCTTTCCCCTGCGACGATTCGAACAACTGATAGGGTACATGGACGAGAGTTTCCTTACGACGGGTACGTGGGAGAAGGTGATGAAAAAGATTGCCCGGAGCAACGCACTCTACTCACCCTGAAATCCCGGGCTGCTGCAGGAAATCGCAACGAACGGTCCGCATGCCCCGGCGGTGTACGGGGGGCCGGATGCGTCGATCCGCCATGCGTCGGGGTACCTGCAGGCCTGCAGGACATCCCGTTTTTCCGGGTACGGTAACGGCGCCGGAGAATCACAGGATGTATCAGGTCCCGGACGTGACCACACTTCCATGCGATTGGCGTTTCTTTCCGTTGTTTTTCTCATCGCCGCACTGGTGGGGAGCGGCTGCACGGGTGCGCAGGGAGAAACCCATCCCGCCCGTCTCCCGGCGCCCGATTCCGGTGTGCCGGGCCAGGTTCCCTTTCTCGATGGCCGGCAGCAGGTTGCAGTCTCCTTTGCCATACGGGAAGAGGGAGACGAAACGCAGAATGCAGAGGCGCGTGAGTGGTTTTTCCGGGGGCTTGCGTTCAATGCGCAGAACGGCTGCAGCGAAGAGGCGCTGGCATGCTTTGACCGCGCAACTGCTCTCGATCCCGGCTATGCCGAGGCCTGGTTTGCGAAGGGGGCCGGCCTCTTCAATCTCGGGCAGTCCGATGCATCGCTCGCCGCCCTCGATACGGCACGTGACATCGATCCCGGGATGGCGGCGGCATGGCACCTGAAAGGGATGGTTCTCGGCACGATGGACCGCCACGATGAGGCGCAGGCATCGTACGGGAACGCTGCCGCCCTTGAGCCGGGGTATGTGCCGGGTTCGTGAATAGCGGCAGATCCACCGGTGGCGTGGCGGCGCCGATGCCGGATCCGCGGTGCAGCGCGTGCAGGAGGTGTCCCTCAGTAATCGCCGGCAGTTACGCGATGCCGCTTCAGCACTCCCCGGTCAAACACGTACACCGTGACGGCCTCACCGCGCTGAAACCTCCGCATCTGTTGATCGTACACCTTCCGCACCGGCCGAAGGTTGTGCTCTTTGAAAAATGCAGCGCAGAAGGTGTAGAATGCGATTTCCTTCTCCAGAAAATCCTTCTCGTAGGAGATGGTTTCGGCGGCAATGCGCCTGCATTCCCCGGCGCTGAGGTGCGCGTGATATTCCCCGTGTTCGTTCAGACCGGCGATCTGCCGCCATTCATACCTCCCGTCATCTCCCCACTCGCGGTGGAGCATGTACGGATAGATGCGGCAGATCCTGAACCGCTGCGCATAAATGCGGCAGCGGGTGCCTTCAAGAAAAATGCAGTCCCCGTCTTCCCTGCAGCGGAGCGCGTACCCGGAGACATAAAAATTCCCGTGCTGGTCGCAGAGTTCGAAGCCCGGGGCGGGGATGAGTGCACCGGCGTCGATGCGCAGGCACTGCTCCACATCGTCGTCGAGCAGAAAGACATGACCGTTGAATTCCCTGGTGCAGCACCTCGCGCACCCGGTGCAGGAGAACCCGACGTCCCCGATGATTGCGGCAAGCTCCTCGTCTGGAAAACGGACGAGATCATCCCGTTGCCGGGAGAGATCCACGATTTTTTCAGCGATTCCGCGGAGTGTCGTGATGGACGGCATGGCTTTCACCGGATTGAAATAGTGGCTGAGGCGGTGGAGCATCGGGGGTGCCGGGTTGCATGCGCTCGGAATCCGGGGTGCCCCGTATCGCCGCCGGGCCGATGGCATCCCTAGTCATCGAAGTAGATGAAATTTATCTCGTCCTCGGTGTCCAGCTGCTCCTCCTCGTCGTAGTCCGCCGGGGCGGAGGAGAGCAGGTATATCCCCGCCCCGATGATGATGAGCACGACGCCCGCCGGCCGGTTGAACAGGAGGATGAGGATGCCCGCGATCACCAGTGCAGTGCCCAGCTTCATCTGTCTCCCTTCACCGGTGGGACCCGGGATACCTTCATAGTTTTTCTCCGGGCAGAGCAACACATTCCCGGAGGAAACCCGTGCCGTGACGGACGCCCCCTGCGTGCACGGTGCACTGCCATGGACAAAGACGTCATTCCTGCCGACACCGACCTCCTGCACCTCTCCCGCGGCATCACGATGATCGGCGATATCGCCATCCTCTCCCTTCCCCCCGGCCTCGACGCAGCCGCCGAAGAGCGTGCAGGTGCGCTCGTCGCCAGAAGGAAGAACATCCGTACGGTGCTCACCAAGGTCACCAGCCTGGAAGGGGACCGCCGGGTCGCCCGGTACCGGATCCTTGCCGGCAGCTGCACCGTCACCGTCCACCGGGAATTCGGGTTCTCCTATGCGCTGGACGTGCGGGAGGTCTTTTTCAACCCCCGCCTTGCCTCCGAGCGGATGCGGGTGGCGTTGCAGGTCTCCGCCGGCGAGGAGGTGCTGGTCCCGTTTGCCGGGGTGGGGCCGTTCGTCGTGCCCGTTGCGGCGAGAGGGGCGCGGGTCGTCGCCGTGGAGAAGAGCCCCGCGGCATGCCGGTGGCTCTCCGAAAACTGCCGCGCCAACGGCGTGGAGGAGCGCGTGCGCGTGCACGAAGCGGATGCCGCCTCCCTCATCGGGATGTATCCCCCCTCATTTGACCGTTCGGTGATCCCGGCGCCGTACGGGATGGACGGCATGCTGGCGCGGGTTGCCCGAATGGTCCGTCCGGGAGGCATGATCCATTTCTATACCTTCAAGAAGCGCCACCAGATCGCGGATCTCACACGGGTGCTCGATGCGGAAGGGTACGAGGTCGTCACCGTCCGGCGGTGCGGCAACGTGGCGCCCTGCGTGAGCCGCTGGGTGTTCGACCTGCAGAAGGCCTGACCGGGGAGCGGTCATGCCGCATGTGGAGCATGGTGGCGGTTTTTTGGTGCCTTCACTCATGTCGTTCTACGCCCTATCGTTTCCCATGCATATCCCTCCCTTCAAACTGGAACGGTTTCTGTCGCGCTATGAATTTGATGCTCCGTATTTTCTCTGCGGGTCCGATTGTGAGTCGCTCTCGGTGGGGGATCTCCTGGCGCTCGAGCCCGGGGCCGAGGAGGCGTTCCGGAACCTGCGGCTCGGGTACACCGAATGCCCGGGCGACCCGCGCCTTCGCTCCGCCATCGCCGGGCAGTATGCGGGCATGGATCCGGATGAGATCCTCGTCTTCGCCGGTGCCGAAGAGGGTATTTTTATCTTCATGAACACGGTTCTCCGCCCGGGCGATCACATCATTGTGCAGTATCCCGCCTACCAGTCTCTCCATGAGATCGCGCGGGCGATAGGCTGCGAGGTGACGTACTGGCGCATGAACGAGGATTCCGCGTGGGCACTCGATCTCGACGACCTCGTCCGCGCTCTCCGGCCGACCACGCGGGCAATCGTCATCAACACCCCCAACAACCCCACCGGTTCCCTGATGGAGAGTGACGTGTTTGACGGCATGGTCGATATTGCCCGGGATCACGGACTGTATATCTTTTCCGACGAGGTCTACCGGTATCTCGAGCATGACCCCCGCACACGCCTTCCGGCGATGGCGGACGTCTACGAGAAGGGGGTGTCTCTCGGGGTCATGTCCAAGGCATACGGGCTGCCCGGGCTCCGCATCGGCTGGATCGCCGCGAAGGATGGGGATCTCCTGCAGAACATGGTGCAGTTGAAGGACTATACAAGCATCTGCAGCAGCGCTCCGAGCGAGTTCCTCTCTCGTGTTGCCCTGACCCATAATGATACGCTGATTGCCCGCACCATGGCCATTATCGAGGGCAACCTCTCCCTCCTTGACGCGATGTTCGGCCGCTGGAGCGAGGTGTTCGCGTGGGCAAGGCCGGTTGCGGGTTCGGTTGGATATCCGAGGCTCCTTGTCGACCGGCATATCGAGGAATTCTGCGATGATCTGGTGCAAAGGTGCGGCGTCCTCCTGCTCCCTGGCACGGCATTCGATGACGATGCTCACCACTTCAGGATCGGTTTCGGCAGGCGGAATATGGGTGCATGCCTCAACCGGCTGGAGCAGTACCTCGAGGAACGCTTCTCCTGACCGGGCCATGCAGCTCCATTCACATCCCTCCCACGGGCATGATGTAGAGCGGCACTTCGCCCGGCGATAGGTTGAGAATCTGCTGTACCCGGGCGTCGTCAAACGCCGCGATGGATACGGTCCCGAGGTCAAGGGAGACCGCCTGCAGATAGATGTTCTGGGCGGCATGTCCGGCCTCCATGTACACATAATGCACCCCGCGATCGCCGTATTTGGCGGTTGTGCGGTCCGGGACGGCGCAGATCACGATGGCGGCGGGGGCATCCCCCACCGCCGTCTGGGAGAGCGCAGCGGTGCACAGCGCGGAAGAGACGTCGCCGTCGATGATCCGGTGCAGCTCGTGCCCCTCGGGGACATAGCGGTAGACGCCGGGAGTAAGGTCCTCCACGCTTCGTACCGCCGCGTACACCTCGAGCGGGTAGAGCGCTCCCGCCGAGGGCGCGGTGCGATACCCCCGGGGATCGGTGATCCCCTGGCAGGCCCAGAGCAGCTGCCCCACCTCTTCAAGCGTCAATGAGCGCTCCGAAAAATCGCGCACCGATCTCCGTGCGAACAGTGCCTGTTCGATTGGGGTGTCGCTCTCACGCGCCGGTCCGGGCAGTTCGAGCACCATTGCATCACGCACCCGGATCTCCTCCGGCGGACGGTCGTCGACGCACGCCGCGGCCAGGGCGATCGCCAGCATGGCGATTGCTGCCATAGCAGGAACCGTGTTGATTATCCCACCTCCCGCGCGCGTCCGGGCGCGCGGTCCAGCAGATGGATTCCAGCTATTTAAGGGGATCGCCCATCCGGTGATGATCCCTGTATACGCTGTCTGGAGGTGCTCTTTCTCGCATTCGATGCCATTTAAGCCAAATAACGGTCAGACTATTGTACTGCCGGAATACAATGAAATTTATACCTGCCGTACACACGGGTTGTGCAGAGCGAAATGAGCTGGAAGGTACCCCGATTCACGAATAATCACTATTATGCCTTTTTCATTCTCATCCTCTCGGTGAATGCCTCCATCGGCTATATGGCATGGGAGGCGCAGGGGGTCGAGATCACCGAGCTGCAGATCGAAGGTGCGCCGGGAGGCATTGTGTTCATCGCCGATCCGCACCTGAAGGAAAGCAATCTGGGCCATGTGCGCATGGTTATCGGGGAGATCAACCGCCTGCAGCCCTCGGTGGTGCTCATCGGGGGTGATTTCGTCTATGGCATAGATCCCGACCTCGGGCTCCAGGAGGTCTGGCGAGAAATCGACGCCCCTGTCTATGCCGTGCTGGGCAACCACGACTACAAGGCCGGAATTGACGCGACCACCGGAATCGAAAAGGTGTCCGCACTGTCGGGGGCGAGCCTGCATCCGGATTGCTACGATGTGGCATGCCTCCGGGACTCCGCGACCGACCTCGCCTTCGCCGATGACGTGGAGGCGGTGCTGGAAGCAAACGGGGTGACCGTACTTCGCAACGAGGTCGTTGAACTGGACATCGAAGGGGCGAGGCTGGTGATCGTCGGCGTGGATGACGGCTGGGCGGGCATGGCCAATCCGCCCCGACTCGAACCTTCCGGTGCCTTCACCGTCTACATGATCCACGAACCGGAGTGCCGTGCGGACTGGAGCTGCGATCTCATTCTTGCCGGGCATACCCATGGCGGGCAGTTCAACTCCCCGGTTCTCCAGCTGGCAAACAATGCCGGGATCGTTGAATTGAAGGGCATGCAGGAAGGCGGGACATCACCCACCTACATCAGCCGCGGCATCGGCACCTCCAACCTCGATAGGGAATTGCGGTTCTTCTGCTCTCCCGAAATTGTCGTGATCAATCCCCCGTCTTTCAATTCCGGGGTGTGATGCGATCCCGCGGCCGTGCGCAGGTGCCGGGAGATCGGACTATCACGGATACGGCCCGGCTCCTCCGCGACCGCGTCCGGCCTGCACTTTTATCGTGTCCCTGCGCATGATGCAATGAGGCATGGTGACCGCAGCGAAGCGCAGGGCCCACGTGTGGGTGAGCGGGCGCGTCCAGGGAGTATATTTCCGCGATGCGACGCGTGCGTCGGCGGAACGGTCCGGCGTGGCAGGGTGGGTCCGGAATCTGCCGGACGGGCGGGTGGAGGCGGTTTTTGAGGGCGATCCGGGTGCGGTGGACCGGATGGTGGAATTCTGTCGCAGCGGCCCGCGTTCTGCACGGGTCGAGCGTGTTGAGGTGGTGGAGGAGGACTTCCGCGGGGAGTTGCAGGGTTTCGAGGTCCGGTACGGGTGACTGCACGAAGGATCCGCCGTCACCGACCGGTTTGCGTCACGCATGGTTTTTCGGAAAAGCGGTCCTGCACCCGCGTGTGCACATGACGGGGATCGTCGCGCCCACCCTGAGAACGATCCTGCCGCATTGAGGACGGAAACCCGGCGTACCTGGCGCGAGATGGTTCCGGTCACCGTGCGGCTTCCGCCATTCTCGCGTGTTTTTGTAAAAATCGCCTGATATTTTCGGATTCTCTCCAGCCAATATCGAGTTTCTGGATCATCTGGTCGATCTCTTCGGCCTGCCGGGTGATCTTCTCCATCGTCTCCCCACCCTCGAGATCGGCAAACCCGACGATGATCTGAAGCGGATTTCTGATATTATCGTTCATCCTTGCATATAGCTCGACTTTACCCAGGAAGGCATTGATGTTTTTCACCAGTGTACGGAATTTTTCTTCGCTCTCCATCAATGCCTCGACAGACCGTTTTCGCTCCGTGATGTCCTCGAGGATAATGGTGATCCCCGGCGTGCCGTCGATGAATGCCGTCGGGATGATTTTCATCTGGAAAAAGAATTCTTCTTCATCCTTCAGGATGCGGATTTCTTCAACGACAACTCTTCCTTCCAGTGCACGGTCGATCTTTGCCTGTATGCTGAGATCGGGAGAGAGCGGGGTGAGCACATCCATCAGGTGTTTTTTCTGGATTTCTTCAAGATTCTGGTTGAATAGACTCAAAAAATTGGTATTGGCCTGGATGATTTTTTGATCGCGCCCCAGTACCACCACGTAATCCGAGGAAAAATTCAGCAGCGCATTGACCGGCACCCGGTGCGTCAGCGTATAGACTTTGGCCTGCCCGAAGGGGACCATGTCCACCTGCCCGGAAATGAGGAGAATATCCAGGTAGCGGGCAACGGATATTCTGTTCATGCCGATCGCTTCTGCGATCTGCTTGACCGACATGCCCTGCGGGTTTTCTTTGAGAATTTCCAAAATTTTTGAAAACTCTTTGTGGTTCGCGATGGTGGTCACCATTTTTTATCTGATATATAAATCATATTATATATAAATGTTATACATGGATCGTACGGTTTGATAATACGGTTTGTTGTTGTAGCTGGAGAAGTGCCCTGTTGCGGTCTCCCCATGGGGATATCCCGCGCTCTTGTGCTGGAACGAACGAATGGCCCCGCAACGGAAGGGTGCGCTGCTTTCGACAGGAGGGGCGGCGATGTGCCGATGCTCCGCGCGCCGAAGGAGCGGCATCTCCCGGTCCTTTAAGGCGACGTTATGTCTTTTGATTCATCCCGTGCCTGGCGATCACTGGATTGCCGGAAACACTATAATGTTTTCGTAAGAATTCCCGTATTTTATCGGCTTCGATGCGCCCGATGTCCAGCTGGGTGATGATACCGTCGATCTCCTTTGCCTGCTGGTGGATTTTCTCGTTCAGGTCGCCGCCCTCGAGATCCGCGATGCCGACGATGGCCTGCAGCGGATTTCTGATATGATCATGCATCATGGAGTAGCGCTCGACATTTACCAGAAAATCGCCCAGATTTTCGATCAGGGACCGGTATTTCTTTTCGCTCTCGATCAGTGCATTGATCGTCCGTTTGTATTCGGTGATATCTTCCAGGATGATGGTTATTCCCGGTGATCCGTCGATAAATGCGGTGGGGACGATTTTCATGTGGAAATAGAGTTCCTCATCCTCCTTGAGGATGCAGATCTCTTCGAGGAGTTCTTTTCCCTCGAGGGCCTGGTCGATCTTGGTCTTGATGCCGAGTTCCTGGGTCAGGGGATTGAGGACATCCAGCAATTTTTTCCCGGCGATCTCCTCGATATTCTGGTTGACGAGATGCAGGAAGTTTTTATTCGCCTGGACGATATGCTGGTCTTTTCCTATTACCACGACGAGATCGGATGAAAAATCCAGGAGAGCCGATACCGATACCCTCTGGGAGAGGTAAAATAATTTTGCCTGGCCGTAGGGAACCATATCAACCTGGCCTGAGGCGCGAAGGATATCCAGGTACCGTGCGACGGAAATACGGTTCATTCCGATCGCTTCGGATATTTGCTTCAGCGACATCCCGCGTGGATTATCCCGTAAAATTTGCAGGATATGCGTGAGTTCTTTATGGTTCTGGACCATTGATACAGCGTTTTATCTTTTAGTATATTAAGGTTGCGCTATATTGTTTATCATTAGTGATAATCACCGATTCAATAATTCTCCTGCTATTTTTATCATGGAAAAGATATTCTTCATTCCTGCGGGGAATGCTCCGGCAACGGGCCATCCGAACTCTTTTCCCCCGGACATCTCGTCTCTGGCAATGATCGCGGTGCTCGGGGCCTCTGCGGGCATCTCCGCTCCGGAAGCCGACGATAGCACGTCAAGGGAACCGATGGTTGCACGATGTGCGGCGATAGTGCCATGTCGTATACCGGGACATCGCCCCCGATTGGCAATACATCCATATTATAGAAACATTTCGGAAAAGAAGAATAGATCCGTGCTCGATTAGTTTATGAATTATATATATATAATAGTAGATATTAAAATGCTGGATAATGCGGCGGACGGGAAGAAGCGTGGATCGTTCACCTACGCTGCTCCCAAGTGCACAGGACCGGTGGAGGATCGCGGGAAACCACGATCCTGCGATCGCCGGTACGGCACATCGTGCGGGTGACATAGTCTATGGACGTCTATCATATTGAGGAACTGAATTCCAGCAATGCCCGTGACTGGGAGCATTTCAATGAAACCGCGAATGTCGGCAGCTTTTTCCATTCCTTGAAATGGAAGCGCATCATCGAGCGCTCCTTTGGAATAAAGCCCCATTATTTCCTCGTGTACGAGGGCGACGACGTTGCAGCCATCTGCCCGTTTTTCGAGAACAACCTGAAATACTTCAAAGGCCTCGTATCGCTCCCGTATTCTGATTTCGGTCATATTGCTCTCGAGGATGGCCGGGCATGCGACGCACTTGTCCGCGAGATCTATGCCCGGTGCATGGACACCACACGGCAGGAAAAGCTCGCATTTCTCCAGATGTCCGCCCACACTCCACATATCCGGGACCTGATGATGCGGTACACCGATCTGCCGCCGCTCGTGTCGGGAAACATGGTACTGCATCTCGACAAACTCACTCCCGACCAGATCTGGAACGATGTTTTCTCCGCGAAGGGGGGGCAGAGAAAATACATCAAACGGTTCATCCGGGAAGGGTGCACCATCGAGGAAGTGCGGGATTTCAGGGATCTTGAGCTGTTCTACCACTACTACAATGAAAATCTCGAACAGAAGCATGTCCGGTCATTCAACCAGACCAGTTTCTTCACCACCATCTGGGATATTTATTCGCCGGCAGATATGCGGATCACCCTTCTCAGAAAGGATGATTTCATTTTCGGGGGGCTCTTTGCCTATCTCTTCCCGCCGAACCGGACCATCTATCTTGTTCACCTGGCGCTGAACAGATCTATCCCCAATACCTACCATCCGCCCTACTACCTGTTCTGGGACATCATCGAAAAGGCCTGCGAGATGGGATACCAGCGCATCAGTTTCGGTGGGACGGCGTACAATCCTGAAAATCCCGTATACAGGCAGAAGAGTGGCTTTGGCTGTGACTACGAGTTCAAGTATTCACTCTTCATGCCCTGCTCCCCCCTTTTCCGCTATGGATACAATTTGTACCACTTCATGAAACACGGGTTGAAATTCCCACAGATCGATGCCAGCCTATGAAAGGTGAATGGTGCCCGGTGGATTGCAGCAGCGTCCGTCCCGACGAATAAAAATGCGTAGACCATCCCACAACAGCTCCACTGCTGTGGGTGGCGGGACCGGTGGAAGCGAGGGGGGGAAACCCCAAACGGTGCGTCGCCTCCTGTGCGCGGGAGCAATACGTGCGCTTATCGGTGCGGTGGCAATCGGGATTCTCATGATGTGGGAACCCGAACGCGATGACCCGTTGAGGCGTTCTCGCTCCGCGAGCGGACAGGCGCTCCGGAAAGTTCCCCGCGGGAATATGCCCTCCATGAACCGCAGGAACTGATCATCGGCGTGTACAACCATGAATTTCAGGATGAACGATACATCCTCCAAATTTTCCTTGTCGAGGAGCACTTCTATCCGGAAACCAACGCCACCCGTATCGCAATCATGGATCTGCTGGAACGATATCCTGTACACCTGCCCCATGATGAGGCCCGTGAATTCGTCTACCGGTTCGGTATCGAATCCCCGGACTCGAATAAAATCGAATTGCTCCTCCACCAAGACGACGCCCCTTCAGGGGATGTTCGCAACGAAGAGCGGATCGATGCCAGTTACCGTGATCTCCACCTCTGGTTCGACGTCGTTGCATGAAAAGAGATGCGTCACCGCAGCAACGCCCCCGGCAGAGCGGGCATTCGACGGGGTTTGCGTCCCCTCATCCGCCAGCCGCAAGGGCGATGGCAACTGCGGCAAGGGCAAGACCGGTGAGCGCAAGGGGGATCGTGAATTTCCAAACGACCGTTGCAAGTGGGTCGCCGCTCGTTCTCTTCAGCAACCAGAAGTACGGATCGGTCACGTAGGAGACGACCAGCGTTCCGGCAGCGATCATGAGCACGAGGGGGATCGCGGGCACCTGCAGGGGGATGGTCGATCCCGCCAGCAGCGACGATGCTGCGATCGCGGTGACCACGCGGGACCCCTGTGCTGTCTGGAAGAGCGCAGCGATAGTGAACGGCACGAGCAGAACGAAAACCCCGCCGTCGACCGTAGCGGAGATGGTATCGAGCAGGGGGCTTGCGGCGATGACGCTGCCCAGCGCACCCGCACCGCAGAGATCGAACATGATGACTCCTGCATTTCGTGTTCCTTTCTCGAATGCATGGAGCCTTGCAGGATGATCGGCCAGCAGGAGGGCGACGGCAGCGCCTGCGAGCAGGGCAACGGAAATAGTGCTGAAGACATGGGCGGGCGGGATGATGGTGCCTGCCATGAGGAGCACAAGCGGGACCAGAACCGGTGCCCAGGATGTCAGCCGCCCTGCAGGCGATGCTCCGGCCCGTTCGGCGCCGCTCGCGAGATCCTCTGTATCCCACCTCCGGGCCGCAACCAGGAGGATGCCGAGTACGATGGCTGAGACGGGCAGCACCACCGCCAGGTACTGCACTGCACTGAACGCGGGGGGGCTGAGTGTGGTAATGACGGCATAGCTGACCGGGAGCGGGTAGAGGAGGACAAACGAAAGCACGCTGCCGTATGCTCCGATGTAATAGAGGTTTTTTCTCCGCTCCGAAGCGGCCTCGAGATGCTCGATCACCGGTGCGAGAATGACAAACGCGGTGATGCAGCACATGCAGGGGATGGAAAACAGGTATCCCGCAATCCCTGCAACCGTCGCCGGTCGATGCAGCACGCCGATGAGATCCCCGCAAACCCTTTCGATAAAACCGCAGCTGCGCATCACCTGCGCGATCAGGGCTCCGCAGTAGATGGGGATGCCGAGGAGGGCGAATACCGCCCCCGCCCCGGTGGTGATGAGCGCGGGGATCTCGGCCCCGAGGCCGGTGAGCGCACCGTAGACGATCGCGGCGCCGATAAGTGTGAGAAACGGCGAAAGGAGATCCCGGGCGGAAATGACGCTTACCAGCGCCATTACGAGCAGGAAGACGATCAATGCATCCATCTGAACTCCTCCGTCAATCTCCGGCACCTGTGGTTCCAATCACGGGTCGCCGGGGTGTCCTGCCCCGAACTCAGCGATCCTCTCCTCCGCAACGGCGCAGTAATAGGGGTCGATCTCGAACCCGATGTAGCGGGCACCGAGGCGCAGGCAGGCAATCGCCGTGGTCCCGATGCCCATGAACGGGTCGAGAACAACCGTGCGCTCATCGTAGCCATGCAGCCTGATGCACATCTCCGGCAATTTTTCGGGAAATGTGGTGGGATGGGGCCGTTTCGACCGGACGGTGGTATACGGGATGAACCAGACGTTGCCGCGTTCCCGCAGGTCGCTGGTGGCATGCTTCCACCTGCCGATATTGCTCTTGTCCTGATAGCGCACTCCGATGGCCAGTTTGTCAAGCGGTACCGCACCCGATCGGGTGAAATGGAAGATATGCTCGTGGCACTGGCTGAGGTACCGCGTACTGTTGACCGGCTGGTAGTGGCCGACGGCAACGTCCGACCGGATGGCGTCGTAGTTGCCCACATCGGCCTTTTCGATGGCAATGGACTTCACCCAGTGGATAACGTTCTGCAGGGTGAAATGGGGCCGGAACTGCTGGATCACGTCGAACGGTATCCACGGATCGCTCGGCTTTCCGCCGATATTCAGGAAAAACGATCCCGCAGGATCGAGGATGCGCCCGGCTTCCTGTGCGATATCCCCCATCCACGCGAGGTAGTGGTCGCGGGGCAACCGGTCATTGTGCGTCTGGTAGGTCTTTCCGATGTTGTAGGGCGGCGATGTCACGATAATGTCCACCGATGCATCGGGCATCCGGCGCATCCCCGCAAGGCAGTCCACCTGGAGAATGGCATCGAGTCCTGGCTCATCTCCTGTCTTGCCGTTTCGCCGTGCCGCTCCGGAATGCATCGTGCTCTCCCCGGTGAAGAATGCCTTCGTTGCAGGAATATGGGGGAGCAGCGGGTATACGTCTTTTGAATCAGCTGCCGGGCAGCGGATGGAAGGGCACGTGCTGCCGTACCGGTGAAACCAGGCACAGTGTTTTTCAGCGCCCCCATCCATGCATTGCTATGGTATCCCTTGCCGACATCAGGCATGCACAAGAGCGTATCCGGGATCATGTCCTCGCCACACCTCTCGTCTATTCACCCACGTTCAGCGCCATGACCGGCGCCCGGGTGTTTTTGAAACTCGAAAACCTGCAGAAAGCGGGGTCCTTCAAGGTACGGGGTGCGATGAATACCATCCTCTCGCGGCGGGCGTCCATCGGGAGCAGGGGGGTGATCGCCGCGTCCGCGGGCAACCACGCGCAGGGGGTTGCCGTGGCGGCGCAGCTGGCGGGGGTTGCCGCGACCATTGTCATGCCCGAATCGGTATCGATCAGCAAGGAAGAGGCAACGCGGGGCTACGGCGCAGAGGTTTTGCTCAGGGGGAGTTCTCTCGACGAGAGCCTTGCCCATGCACACGAACGTGCCGCGGAGGGGTATACCTTCATTCACCCCTATGACGACCCGGCGGTCATCGCGGGGCAGGGAACGATCGCCCTTGAAATATTCGAAAAACTCGCCCGTCCCGATCTCATCGTGGTGCCCGTGGGCGGCGGGGGGCTCATCTCCGGGATTGCGACTGCCGCCAAAGCACTGCACCCTCCCGTCCGGGTGGTGGGCGTCCAGGCCGCCGCCTGCCCGTCAGCGGTCGCGGCGAGGAGGACGGGGGGCCCCGTCAGGGTGGCGGCGGCCAATTCGATAGCCGACGGGATTCTGGTCCCCACCATCGGCGAGCTCCCGTACGCCCTCATGGAGCGCAACGTCGATGAAGTGGTCAGCGTTTCCGAGGACCGGATCGCCATGGCGATGGTCCTGCTGCTCGAGCGAAAACGGGTGCTTGCCGAGGGCGCCGGCGCCGTGCCGCTGGCGGCACTGCTGGATTCCGGCATCGAGGTCGCGCCGGGCAGCACCGTGGTGCTCGTCATCAGCGGGGGGAATGTCGACACGCCCCTGCTGGGCCGGATCATCCGGAAGGGGATGCTGAAAAACGGGCGTATCGTGGGGATTTCCGTGGTGGTCGATGATACGCCGGGAACACTGGCGCAGCTTCTGGAGGTCATCGCCCGCATGCGGGGAAATATCCTCCACATCCGCCACGAGCGGTTTTTGCGGGATCTCCCCGTACAGGTGATCCGGGTCGACCTGGAATTCGAGACCCGCGGCCATGCACACATCGGGGAGATCATCGGCGCCCTCCGGGACCATGGCTATGCCGTGGAGGTGCAGTGACCGGCACACCGGCGGGCATCCTTCCATCGACCCGGGAGAGCACAACGTTCAAATAACCCGCTCGAGGATGGGTACCTGTGCTCTTTACCGGGATTGATATCGGCGGCACCAATACGGATATCGCAATCGTCGATGGCGATGTTCTCACCCGAAAAGTGCCGAATGATGCAGGATTACGGGGGGCGCTCGATTCGATCGATGTCCGGGGCAGGCTCGCGGTGAGCACCTCGCAGCCGCTCAACCGGCTCATCGCCGCCCCTCCTGCGTCGGTGTATGCCATCACCATTCCGGGGCCCGGTCTCCCCTCCCCGGGGAGCGTTGCGGGGATGGTGAACCACCGCGGCGATATCCTCGAGGAGATCGATCCCGCTGCAATCCGCACAGCACTCGCGGAGCATGCGGCCGAGTACCTGGCCATCTGCGGGAAGTTTTCGGTGCGGAACCCCACGCTCGAAGAACAGGTCCGGGCCATCGCCCTCTCATTCTATCCTCCCGAGCGGATCGCCACGAGCCACGGGCTTGCGAGGCTGGGCTTTCCCGCGCGGCGCGTCACCACCGAAGTGAATGCCCGGATACTGGAAATCGTTGCGGCAATGGCCCGGACGATCTCCGGCTATGCGCAGGATTTCCTGTTTTTCAAGGGGGATGCCGGACTGGCATCTGCCGGTGCCGTGCTCCGTGACCCCTCGGTGCTGTTCAATTCCAGCCCCGCCGCGGTGGCACTGGGCGCCCGCTACCTGACGGGCTGTTCCGGCTGTCTTGTGGTGGACATCGGGGGAACGACCACCGACCTCGTTCCCCTGCGCGAGGGCGCACCGTGCATGCAGGATGTCCGTATCGACGGGAACACTGCCTTCATCCGAAGCGTTCAGGCGGAAAGCATCCCTTTTGGGGGTGATTCGGTGATTGAAGCGCACCTCTGCCCCCGCAGAGAGGGGAATCCTATGGCATTCGGGGGCATGTGCCCGACCCTCACCGATGCGCTCAACCGGTGCGGGGCGTCCATCGGCGATGCGGCGCGATCCGCCCACCTGGATCCGGACCGTGCCGCACAGGCCATCCGCGCATATGTCTCACGCATTGCTGCGGGGGTCCGTGCATCCGGTGCAAAAACCGTTGTCGGGGCGGGGTTTCTGGCGGATCACCTCATCCCCGAAATCGGCCGGGAAGCGGGAGTGCGGTGCATTATTCCCGACCATGCCGCCTGTATGAACGCAATCGGGGTTGCGGTATCGAGGGTCAGCCTCTCCCTTGATGTCCATGTGGATACCGGCAGGCGGCGCGTCATCGTCAACGGCGAGCCTGCGCCCCTCCGTCAGGAGATGGACGACGACGAACTCATCGCCTGGTGCAAAGAGGAAGTGCGGCAAAGGGCGCTGGGCATGGGGGCGCCCGAAGAGGATGTGGCCGAGGTGTCGCTTGCGTATTTTTCTGCGTACGACGTCGTCCGCTCCGGGAGGAGAAATGAGCGCATTGCCGACCTGCAGGTGGAAATTGAGCCGGGGATCACGGTTGATGCGAAATGACAACCGGGATTGTCTACCACCCTGCATTTCTCACCCACGAACAGCACCCCCTCCACCCCGAACGGCGTGAACGTCTGGCGTATACCGACGATCAGCTGACGGAGGAGGGCCTGTGGGAGGACCCGCGCATCCTCCGCCTGCACCCGCGTCCCGCTGCACGCGAGGAGCTCGCACGGGTGCATGATGAACGCTACCTGGATTTCCTTGAACAGTCCAGCACAACCGGCGGGGTGATCGATCTCGACACGCTCATCCCGCCGGGGCTCTTTGCACAGGCGCGGCTCGCCGCCGGGGGGGCCCTTGTTGCCGGTGAATCGGTCATGGCGGGCACCGTGCGCAACGCCTTTGCCATGGTGCGGCCGCCCGGCCACCATGCGGGCACCTGCTCCGGAGCGGGGTTCTGCTACGTGAACAACATCGCTGTCATGGTGCAGGCGCTCAAAGGCCGCGGGTGCGAAAAGATCCTCATACTCGACTGGGATGCCCATCATGGAAACGGGACGCAGGAGATCTTCTACGGCGATCCCGATGTGCTCTTCACCTCCATTCACCAAAGCCCGTTCTATCCGGGGACCGGGGATGCGACCGAAATCGGGGCGGGTAAGGGGACGGGGTACACCATCAACATGCCGGTTCCCGCGGGAAGTTCCGATGAGGTCTACCAGTACCTGCTTGCAGAGGTCATCGCCCCCGTCGCAGCAGAGTTCAACCCCGATTTCATCGCCGTCTCCGCGGGCCAGGACAACCATTTCACCGATCCGCTGACCGGGCTTGCCCTGACTGCAGGGGGCTACGCATCGATGATGGCGTTTGCGGTCGAACTGGCCGACCGCCTGTGTGCGGGGAGGCTGGCAGCCGTCCTCGAGGGAGGCTACAGCGTCGAGGGGGGCCTGCCCTACACCACCATCGGCATCATCGCCGCCCTTGCCGGCATGGATCTCTCCGGCATCCGCGATCCGTCGTCATACGAGCCGTTATTCCGGCGGGCCTTCAATCCCCATGCGCTTGACCATGTGCAGGAAACGGTCGGGTTGCTTCGCAGGGTGCATGGCAGTTTCTGGCGTTGTTTGTCCTGACGCGTCCCGGAACCGGGCCGCCGCCGGAGACTGTCCCCCGATACTTCATATTTTTTTGAATGGAGGCAGAATTGATTGTATAAATTTAAATACACTTATATTCTAAGTTGGAATTACGAATGAAAATCAGGAACAAGGTATTTTTAATCATACTCTTTTATTTTCTCACATTAATCTGCGGCATATACCTCTGTTCCGACGGCATCCTGTTGCGGGGGGTGCAGGTAATTGAACTTGATACATCGTCCGCCAACTATCACCGGGCGATACACGCGCTTGATTTCCACCTCGATGAGATCGCCACCATGAACCGTGACTGGGCATGGTGGGACGATACCTACGAGTTCATGGTAACCGGTGATGAGCGATATATCCGGTCAAACCTTGTGGACGATACCTATGTCAACGCGGAACTGAACCTGAATGCTATTTTGACACCGAAGGCACGCTGCTCTACGGGCGGGCATTTGACCATATCACCGGACAGTTGATGCCGCTGCCGGAGAACCTGGTTGCAGCGCTTGTCACGGGAGGAGTGATCGGCGACGGAACCGGCGGAGAGTGCGTGCGGGGTATTATTTCCGCGCCGGACGGGCATATGCTCATCTCGGCCGAGCCGATCCGGAGAAGCGATTCGACGGGCCCTTCGCGGGGGACCCTGATCATGGGGCGGTATCTCGAAAACGGCGTGCTCGAGAAGATGAAAAAATTGACGTCCCTCTCCATTGCGTTCTTCGACTATGGCGATCCTGCCGCACGTGAGGGGCTGGTTCCGGTCGATGCATCGCTGGAGGGGGCGTCATCTGCCGCCGTGGGGTTCTTCCACTCACGGGACGGGCAGAAGATATCCTGTATCGGGACGGTCGAGGATGTTGCCGGAACCCCTGCCCTCGTGCTTCGGACGGAAGAGATCAGGCGGACATTCCTGCACGGTATGGTCGCCATCCACTACTACCTGATCCTTCTCCTGGGCATAAGTCTTGGCACAAGCCTGCTCCTCTACGCCTTCCTGCGGGGGCATATCATCACCCGCATCGAGTCCCTGAGGAATACTATTATTACGATTGCGGATATCGGTGATTATTCGAGCCGTGTGGATATCGACGGCGACGATGAAATCTCTGATCTCAGTGTATCGATGAACGGCATGCTTGCGTCACTGGAGCGGGGGCAGCAGCGGGTGCGGGAAAGCGAGGAGCGGTATCGCCAGATATTTGATAATGCACAGGATGCGATGATCGTCTGCCAGTGCACGGAGAACGACCAGCATATACCGCTCATCGTGAATGTGAATGCAGAGACCTGCCGGTTGCTCGGCTTCAATGAAAGCGAGCTCCGGAATAGTTCCCCTGCAGGGATCATCGAACCCGACTTCGAGGGGGGATTTCCGTCGCTCTTAGAATTCCTGGAAGATCAACGCACTGTCAGGGTAAACGGAGCCCTTGTTAGCAAAACGGGGGTTCGGATCCCGATCGAAATGAGCGCGCACCTCTTTGCCATCCGGGACATCCGCACCTTCATCATCGTCGCAAGGGACATCACGGAACGCAGGGTCTACGAATCCATGAGACAGGAAGCGTTTGAGCAGATAGATAAAAATATGGAGCAGTTCGCCATTCTCAACGATGAAATCCGAAATCCGCTCCAGGTGATCCTCGGCTTTATCCTTATCGACGAATGTGCCCACCAGCACCAGATCCTCGGGCAGATCGAAGAAATCGATCGCATCATTACCGAGCTGGATCTCGGCTGGATCGAATCGGAGAAGGTGCGGAAGTTCCTGCGCAAGTACCACGGGGAACACTAGCCCGCCGCTCAACCCCCGCCCCTCCTCCCTGTCGTGCGTCCCTCGACAAACCGGAATTTCCGGAGATGCGTTCCCCCGGATCGCCGTCGCTTCGAGGCGTTCCATTTCGTGGGCGGGAGCAAACGCCCCGGATCCTGCATGGTCCATACGCTCTGCCGGAAGCTCGCAGGTGAAGATCACCATGGACTGCGGGTTGACGGTCATCCTGGTGCCCCTCCCGGAGGTGATGACCACCTCAAACGGGCGATCGACACGCAACCGCTCTTCCTCCTTGCCGCATGGTTCCAGTCTGCGGACAGCCCCCGGCAGGAGACGCATTCGGGGTTGGCAAAAAAGGAACAGTTCCCCGAGTGTGTCCCCCGGCCCGGTCGTGGTGTCATATACCGAGGTCTTTTCCTGATCGCAACGGTTCTCTGCACCGGGCCTGCAGAGCACCACGCGCCGCCAAACCTCAGGAAAAGAACAGGGGGAGAACTGCTTCCTCGGGAGATCAAATCTCGCCGGCAGGTGTTCTTCCGCGTTGAGACACGGGAGAATATCCCCGGGATGAGCACCATCCGTTTCTTGTTCCGGTGCGCGCAATGCAGCGAGGTAGTGTGGCCGCACACCGGCACGGTGCCCCCCGGGAGCCTGCTGCACACGGGATGCGAGGGTGGTTACATTGACAGACGGTTATTTAAAGATGGGAATCCCACTTTTCGCTCCGGGCATATGCGTATCGAGCACCTGGTCTACTCCGCGGCGATTGCCGTCATCATCGGCATGGTGTATTCCCGCTACACGGGACGCGATCCCTCGTGGATCATCGTCATCAGTGCATTTGCACCGGATATCGACACGCTCTTCGGCTCCTTGTATTCCTGGTCCGGGGTCGCCATCACCCTCAACGGCCACCTCGTGCAGCACGGCGATTTCCACTCGATCGTCGCACTCGGTACCTACGCACTCCTCATGGGAATGTTCCTCGTGCCATTGGGGATCCGGTTATGGGAAGGAATGCTGTTTGCCGGGATCGGGTTCGGGGCGCATCTCTTCGAGGATGCACTCGTTTACAAGGTCAGTTATGCACTTTTCTGGCCGTTTTCCGACCAGAAATACGGAATCGGGCTGTTTAACTATTCACGCGATTTCTACGGCATCGCAGACACCCAGGTGCTCATCATCGGGCTGGTTCTTCTTGGCGGGGCGGTCGTACTGCGCAAGTCTTTGGACCGGGACTGGCTCTCGTGGCGCATGGAATGCCCGGAGCGGGTGCTGCGGTAACGAGCGCACAAAAAAGGGGGCGGATTTCGGCCCGTATTGTTCGGATGCACTTCACTTGATGCAGCCTTCTCGTATCCGTTCGCATATCCGCAGGTTTTCCGTGGCCTGTGCGGGCGTGACCGGAAATTCCCGGTCCGCATTGATACAGTCCAAAAACGTGGACAATTCCACTTTCAGTGGTTCCACCTTGTTCACGAGCACCTTTTCAATAATATTCTCCTGCACGTAGCGTTCGTTTTCCAGTTCGTACTGGTTTGGTTTGCGATGAATGTAGACCTCCTGGTTCATAAAATCGCCTTCGATGGTCACATCCTCCTCCTCGATGAGGATGGTGCGCATTTTTTTCGAGGATTTCCTGCTTGCCGAAAGATAGACCGGTGTCGAATTGAACTGGAAGAGGGCGCCGCAGATGTCCCGTGTCCCCGCGCACCGGAGCCGGTAATTGCCGTGAAAGAGCCGGTGCACCACGATGTCGATATCGTGTATCATCAGGTCTTCGACCACGGTGCTGTCATTGATGCGGGCGGATGCCGGATTATGCCGCTTGATCTCGACGTACAGGGGTTCGGTAATGATTCTCGCGATTTCGTCGATGATCGGGTTGAACCGCTCGATATGCCCCACCCCGACCACCTGATCGGTGGACACGAGGTTCTGCAGTTTCTCCGCCTCTCTCGAGGTGGAGCAGATCGGCTTTTCGATGAGGAGGTGCGTGCCGCAGCGTGCGGCGGTGCCTGCAAGCGTGCGCACCCGCGGCATGTCCCCCAGACCGGGAGACGGGCGGGAGTTCGAGTTACGGAATGCCGTTTCCGCGATCTGGTAATGGTGTTTCGTGGGAACGCATATGCTGACCGCCTCGACCATGCGATAGAGTTCCTGTATCGATCCGGCGAGATGGACATCATGCTGCCGTGCAAACTCCTTTGCATATGCGGTGTTTGTGTCGAACACGACAAGGTCCCCGACACTTTTCAGTTCTGAATAGATGCGGGCGTGATTCCTGCCCATCATCCCGATGCCGATAACGCCCACGTCCATCAGGCCACCTCGCCAGGCCGGGCGCAGATGTACCGGCAGTCCTGATCTGCGACCGGGGGGTGGACCGGGAGGCCGGGTACGCTGCGGGCGCATTCATCGGAAACCGGAAATCCTGGGCCGTTTGTCGCATGCGCAAAGATGGGGGCTGCTCCGGCCATACGGACGCTTGAGGCGGTCGCACCAAAGGTGAAGTCGGGGACGATCACCTCGTCTTTCCGTGCGATGCCGAGTGCATACGGTGTCGAGAAAAGGGCGGCTGTGCCCGAGTTCATGGTACCCGTGTGCTTCGTTCCGCAGTACCGGGCGAACTCGCGCTGAAACTGTTCGACAAAGCTGCCGGACGCAGGCATGCCCGGGATGAGAACCTCGCGTACTGCGTCGATCTCCTCCTGCCCCTTCACCGACCGGGCGATGGGTATCGTGCTGCCGGCACCGCAAAAGCCCCGGATCCCGGGGGACCGCATGGGAGGCCGTGATTCGGCCCGGTGCCGGCCCGAGCGTGCGACCGATGTCATACCCGCGCCCCCCGTCGTGCAGAGGTCGTTTCTCTGTTTCTTGCACGCACCCCGGCAGATGCACCGCCGTCGTGAGGCTCAATGGATCCATGATCGCCGACACCGGTATTCCTCCCGGTGATGGTGGATGCTTCTCGAAACATGCCATCTCCCGCCGTGATTGTATCCCGGATCGGCGGATCGTGACCGGCGGACCATTCGTCTCCGGGCACACCATCGCAATATATACTCGATTCTGGCAGAACGACGGTGTTTGCCCCGATTCCTGCGCCCCGGAGTGATGCTGCAGGAAGGTGCGGTCGTGAGGGAAATCCCCTGATGGCCTTCTCGAAAATGCGTCTACCGTCTGCGGAGGTAGTGGTACTATCGTGGTTCATAGTAAGGGAGTCACCGGATTGAAGTAGAATTATAAAATATAAATATATTTTTATGCCTGTTATGAATATAGGTACATCGGAAAAGGTATCATGTACTCCCGGATCCACGGCAATGTTTATACCCTGATCGTCCGCCCTGCCCTGTACAAGGCCGGTGGCGTCAATCGCGGTGCCGGGAGCAGGGCGGCGGGACCGGCAGGATGGCACGAGCGAGTGTTCTGCCCGCACGACGGGAGGCGGCGCCGGTGCTGAAGTGATCGCACCGGCGGGAAAAATCGTCAAGACGTGCCGGAAAAATTGTATAATAAAGCCTCAGGCGAGATTTGAACTCGCGACCTGCTGATTACAAGTCAGCCGCTATGCCGGGCTAAGCCACTGAGGCGCACCGTAATACTGGGCGCTCTTTCATAAAAAAGGTGCTGATAGGAGGGGCCGTTTGCACTATTCGGGGAGCTGATGCTCGCCTGTGGCCCGGTCCCAGAGCAGGCTTCCCCGATATCGTATCGACGTTATCCTGTGGTAGGGAATATACGACCGGCCCTGCGGGGATTCGATCACCATGTAGTCGCGGTCCAGTTCCGCGATGTCGCGCCCGCGTGCGCTGGACCGGTCGTCCGCGGCTCCCCGGTCGACATACTCCACGCACACCCCTTCAAACAAGTAGCGGGCGTCATGGTACAGCCTGAGCATGAGGCGATGACTTGTTCGCATGCGTGCCACCCATGGGGCGAGTGCGGGGCTCCGGACGGCCGGACACTCCCGGGGCAGGAAATCGATAGTTACTCTTAAGAGTTTTTAAGCCTTACTACTGATAGCTACCTTGCTTGACGGGTTCTTTCTGCAAGATTTTTTCATCCGGAGTCCTGTATGATTTCAGTAATCATCCCCACGAAAAATGAAGAGGAGCACCTGACCTACTGCCTTCGTTCTCTTCAGACCCAGAACCTGGACCGGAGTGACTATGAGATCATTGTGGTGGACGGGAATTCCACCGACTCCACGCCGACCATCGCCGAGCGGTACGCCGACCGGGTGGTGCAGCAGCAGCATATGGGGATCGGCGGGGCGCGCAAAGACGGCGTCCTCGCCTCCCGGGGCGATCTGCTGGTCTTCACCGATGCCGACACCCTCCATCGCGCCGACTGGCTTGAGATCATCAAGAGGAACTTAACATCGGGCACCTGTGACGTCTGTACGGGTCCCATCCTCTTCTACGACAAAAATCTCAGGGCCGAACTCCTGCAATTATGGCGGAAACAATACAATATCCTCCATGTCTTCAATTTTTACTGGCTTATCGGCTCAAATATGGCGATGACGAGGGCGGTGTATGACAAGATCAACGGCCACCGTGAAATCTCCATTCTCGATGATTATGACATTTCCGTGCGGATGTTCAAGGAGGGCGACATCAGCTGCCGCTACGACCCCTCGCAGGAAGTTTACACGTCCGCACGCCGTCTGACGAACCTGCTTACCTATTTCATGATATTTTTGTATGGGCACTACCATTACCATATCACGCACAATTACCGGCGCCTTCTCACCTACCCGCACTTTGATGAGATGGATCTCACCGTGATGACCGAAATCCTCGGCATCGGCGAAATGAATAAGAAGCTTGCGGATGCTGCGGCAAAATTCGCAAGCCCCTTTGAGAAGAAGGAGCCCGGAGTGAACGATGATGACTGATGGTGACCGGCGCAACAGAGGGGTTTTCGGGGTAGTATGGTGCATCTGACCGTTGATATCGGAGGCCGCCCGGGCCTGGATTGCAGGGGGTTTTGCTCCTACTGCTATTTCAAGCATGTGGGGGATATCGAACCGTTCGGGTGCAAGAACTGCCTTCCGTTTATCAAGGGGTGCGATTATTGCAGCCGCGGTGTCCGGGAGCAGTACACCGGGTTCAAAGACCTGCGGGAGGTCGCGGACGACGTGCTCGCCCAGCTGCAGATCGTGCAGGGCGACCTTGACCGGATCACCATCAGCGGGGGCGGGGATCCCAGCTGCTATCCCCGGTTCGAGGATCTGGTTGGTCTGCTGGGGAGCATGGAGGTGCCGCTGCATATCGGCTACACCAGCGGCAAGGGGTTCGACGATCCCGCTCTCGGGGATTTCCTCATCGAAAACGGCCTGACCGAGGTATCCTACACGATTTTTTCCTCGGATCCCCGGCTTCGGGCGAAGTACATGCACGACCCCACCCCGGAGGCCTCCCTCGCGGTTCTGGAGCGGCTGTGCGCGGGGATCGATGTCTATGCGGCAGGGGTGATCCTCCCGGGGGTGAATGACGGCGAGGATATCTTCCGGACCTGCGAATGGCTTGAGAGCAGGGGCGCAAAAGGGCTTATCCTGATGCGTTTCGCAAACCAGCGCGAACAGGGCCTCATCCTTGGTAACGCCCCGATCATTGCCGGCCAGCGGGTGCACAGTGTCGAGGAGTTCCGGGACCTCGTGACCGAGCTCAACGACACATTTTCCATGAAAATCAGCGGTACTCCTCTCTGGGATCCCTCGATCGGCTCTCCGTTTGCCATTCTCGATGAGCCGGAATTGCTGGCCACACTTCCACGGGTACAGAAGCGTGCCTCGGTGGTGACCGGATCGATTGCCGCGCCGTTTGTCCAGCGGGTGCTCGACGCCTGCGGAAACCGATCCCGCGTCATTCCCGCACACAGCGAAATCGCATGCCTGATCACGATTGATGACCTGATCGCGCTGCGCCTGGATGATCTCGAGGATACGGTGATTCTCCCGGGACGGGCATTTGTCCACGATACAGAGGCACGAGAGACGCTCTCGGCGGACGGGAGAACCCGCGAGGTGGTCCGCGGCCCCGATACGCTGACGGCGGATGCCGAGACGAGCATGGGGATGGAGCGCACCGGGGTTCTCATGATGGAAATGGAGGGGTTCGGCGAACTCATCCGCACTATCAACAAGTACGGACGCTGACGTCGCTCCCCATCGCAATCCTTATTAGCCTTCCGTTCAATGAACGCTCCATTCCATGGAGCAAACAGGGTGCATCACCCTTGTGCTGGAGCGGGATATTTTCACGGCATTCTGTGAAGCCGCACGCAGGGCGGGCTCGTCCCCCGATGAAATTGTTGCGTCGCTGATTCAGGACTATCTCAGCACGGAAGGGGATGCCGCATTGCAAGCACGGATTGAGGCGGGTGTGCGGGGTAGCCCGCATCGGGAGTTTTTCAGCCTGCGGATCGAGTGCGAGGATGAACTCTGCCGCACCCCCCGCATCCGCATGGACGGTCGCAGCCCTGCTCGGGAGCACGGGGCCGGAAAAAAGTGATTTGTCGTGCCATGGCTGCGCCTGCTCATGCATCCCGATCGGGTTGGCAGGGATAGCCTCCTGTGGAAGAATCCGCAGAGGCGAAGAAATGTGAATGAGGTATACCGGGAGAGGTGAATGGTATGGAACAGATTGGCCGGGAATTTATGCGAAAGACCCGTTTTGAATATCTTCAGCCGTCGGACCAGATGAGGGGGATGCCCCAGCCCCCGCTCGAGGCGGCGTATACCGGCACCGGGCCGGTCATCGATCTCGCCCCCCCGGAATCCGTCGGGGTGGACGAAATCACGCTGCGCGATGCCATTGCGGGGCGGGAGAGTGTGCGGACCTACCATGATGCCCCGCTGGCACCCGATGAGCTCTCCTTTCTTCTCTGGGCAACGCAGGGCATCAAAAAGACCATGCGCGATCTCTTCACGTTCAGGACCGTGCCGTCCGCCGGTGCACGGCACTGCCTGGAGACCTACATCCTGGCAAACAATGTCGAGGGCATTGAT